>CAMFHT010000138.1 GCA_945952245.1 uncultured Rhizobium sp.
ATGCGCATGGCCGCGTATTTGATCAGGCCGTTCAAGGTCAGAGTGCCGAGGTAGCCTGCGCACAGCGCAAACAAGAGCGTCATGCGGTCCAGCGGCAGGCCAAGCAGCATCATGTCGACGTGGCCGCTATCGCTCGCATCGGCCAATGCATGGTTGATAATGTGCTTGGGGATCTCAAGCAGGAGCCACGCCGTTGGCAGCGTCATGATGGAAATGATCACGAGCTTGACCTGCAGTCTTGCGGTCGCGCGGATGACGTACGCCTCAAGCGATCCCACCCGCCCGCTAGCTGCCGGGCGCTCTGGAGCGCGCGAGGTTGCGGCAGCAAGCCGAGCCCGCCGACGGCGCCTTGTATTGTAGCGTCGATACCCGAGCCGCAGGCCAATCCAGAGTGTCCACGCCGGTGCAACCACGAACAACAGCGCCGCCGCAAGATTGATCAGCCAGTGGCCGTGCGGATAATCGAGACCCATGATCCGGTGGCCGAGATCATGGATAAACTGGAACGTCGCCGTCACGTCTGTTGAACTCGATCTTCGGTAGGCTGCCTGTGCCGGCGCTGCTTGTTCTGCCTCGGAGAAAGGATTGCACCTCAGCTCGGTGGGGCGCGAAGCGTGCGGTAGAGATCGTTCACCCCATCGCTGAAATCAGCGTCGGGATTGCGCGTGCAGAAGCTCCGCAGGAACTCGGCCTGCTTGAGCGACGGATAGGCGTCCGGCGCGAGATCAAGATCCTCGTCCTTCCCAGGAGGCGCCCGAAGCAACAAGCCGCTCATGTAGCCCTGTGCCCAGGCGAAGAAATTCTTCTCGGCCTCGGGCTTGCCGTTGGTCTCACGCAGGAAATACTGACAGCTGGAGGCGCCGATTCCGACAATCTTGACCGTCTGAGCTCCCGCTGGCCCTGCAGGCAGTGCCCCGGCAGCTGCGGAACAGAGTATCGCGATCGCGCGCATATGGTGTGATTTCAGGCAGTTCGCGATCATGTGCTGGCCTTTCGCCGAAGGCGGGGAGTCCTCTCGCCGTCATTCCGGATCATCCCGGCTGAGAGACGGGTCATCTGCAGAACAGCGCCCGTTCATGCAGACGATCTTGATGCGCCTGCCGAAGCAGTTCGCTTCATAGACTTCGCTTTTGCCAATGGGATTGAGGCGCGTGACCTTGGCGGTCGGGCAGGACGCTTCGATCAGTGCACGCTGCAGATCACCGTCGTCCGCTCGCGCCTGAAGCGCGACAAGCGCAATAGGGATCGTCAGCAAGACCAATCGCATGGCTCGCCTTTCAGCTTGTCTCATTCTCTGCGTGGTGGACTGCGAAACTTCGAACAGCTCGCGATGATGCTTGCGTCAGACAATGCACCGGCTGACGTAACCAACGCGGCCTAACTCTGGCGACGGGTAGCGGTCCTGGTCGATGACGAAGTTACGTGTGGCAAGGCGGTTTTACGCCTTGCCACACGTCAGGGCTACTTGGCCTTCTGCAGCTTGGTGACGGTGATCTGGCCGTTGACGCGATCAGCGTCGAACTTGATCTTGTCGCCCGCCTTCAACCCCTTGAGCATGGCCGGATCGCCGGCGCGAAACACCATGGTCATCGCATCCATGTCGAGGTTCTTGATCGCACCGTGATTGATGGTGAGCTTGCCTTGGGCCTCGTCGACCTTGGTGACGGTGCCATTGACCGACTGCGCAGCAGCCGGCAGCGCGACGATCAGAAATGCGAGGGTGGTCGCAGTCTTCAGCATGGGATGCTCCTTTCCCTGAGGTTGCTTACTTGACGATGATCTTGCCGGTCATGCCCGCCTCGCGGTGGCCGGGGATCAGGCAGGAGAAGTCGAATTCGCCCGGCTTGGTGAAGGCCCAGACGATTTCGCCGGCTTTCTTCGGCGCGAGGCGCTTGGCGTTCGGATCGTCGTGTTCCATGTCGGGGTTCTTCTGCATCTCGACGGCGTGCTTGAGGTTCTCCTCCAGCGTGGCCAGGACGAGCTCGTGGTCGAGCTCGCCATTGTTGCGCAGCTGGAAGCGGATCTGCTCGCCGCGGCGCACCTCGATCCGATCGGGGATGAAGGACATCTTGCCGTCCTTTTCGCTCATCACGACCTGGATAGGACGCGCAGGCTTCTTCGGGTCGCCCGGCTTGCCATAGGCAGTCTCGTCGCCATGGCCATGACCGCCCGCACCGGGCCCCGCCAAGGCGGCGCCGGCCGACATTAGAACTGCGATGGCTGCCAATTTGAATGCTGCTGTCTTCATGTAACTCTCCAGGAGGAAGTTTCGGTTGTCGCCATCTAGTGATTGGAATGGGGATTCTTGGCGGCAGGCAGCGGCTTGCCGTCCGGCCCGAGGCTCGGCTTGCGCGGATCCTTGACCCGCCACTCCGTCGCCTCGAGGCCGCTGTCAGGCGACGTTCCCCGCGGCGCATCCGCAAGCTTCTGGCCCTTGTATTCGAAGGCCACGGTGCCTTCCGGGTGCTTGAACCAGCCGGGGTCCTTGTAGTCGTTCTTCGCCAGGCCCTCGCGGACCTTCACCACCGAGAACATGCCGCCCATCTCGACCGCGCCGAACTGAGCGAAGCCCGTCATCATCGGCAGGGTATTGTCCGGCAGCGGCATCTCCATGGAACCCATCTCGCCCATGCCGTTCGAGCCCATCGGCATGTAGCCGGGCGCGATCTTGGCGATGCGCTTAGCCAGGTCCTTCTTGTTGACGCCGATATAGGTCTTCACCGAATGCCCCATGGCATTCATGGTGTGGTGCGATTTATGGCAGTGGATCGCCCAGTCGCCCGGCTCGTCGGCGACGAAATCGAAGGCGCGCATCTGGCCAACGGCGCAGTCGATCGAAACTTCGGGCCAGGCAGCAGCCGGGTCGACCCAGCCACCATCCGTGCCAGAGACCTTGAACTCGTAGCCGTGCATGTGGATTGGATGGTTCGTCATGGTCAGGTTGCCGAAGCGGATTCTGACCTTGTCGTCCTTGCCGACGACGAAGGGATCGATGCCGGGAAACACCCGGCTGTTCCAGCACCACATGTTGAAGTCGGTCATCGTATTGACCTTCGGCACATAGGAGCCGGCCTCGATGTCGAAGGCGTTGAGAAGGAAGACGAAGTCGCGATCGACGCGGCGGAAGGCCGGGTCCTTGGGATGGACGACGAAGAAGCCCATCATGCCCATCGCCATCTGGACCATCTCGTCCGAATGCGGGTGGTACATGAAGGTGCCCGAGCGCCGCAGCTGGAACTCGTAGACGAAGGTCTTACCGGGCGGGATATGGGGCTGCGTCAACCCGCCGACGCCGTCCATGCCGTTGGGCAAGCGCTGGCCATGCCAGTGGACTGCGGTGTTCTCGGGCAGTTTGTTGGTGACGTAGATGCGGACCTTGTCGCCCTCGACCGCCTCGATGGTCGGACCCGGCGACTGGCCGTTATAGCCCCAGAGATGGGCCTTCATGCCCGGCGCGAGTTCGCGCACCACCGGCTCGGCAACGAGATGGAATTCCTTCCAGTCGCCGTTCATCCGCCAAGGCAAGGACCAGCCATTCAAGGTCACGACCGGCTGGTAATCCGGCCCCGTGGTCGGCACGAGCGGCGCCTGCGTCGTTGCGTCCTTCATGGTCGGAGCTTCCGGGACGGCAGCGAAAGCGCTGCGCCCCGAAACCGCGGCCGCGCCGGCCAGCACGAGCCCGGAGGAACCGATGAAGCCTCTGCGGGATAGGGATGTCATCTCGGAAAGCTCCTTCAGTGCCCGCCACCGGCGTCGCCGCCTGCTGCCGCCGCGGCGACCGTCGCGCCGCCGCCCCCGCTGCCACCACCGATCAGCGCGTGCTTGAAGTCGGTATGGGCGATCCAGAAGTCTCGCCGGGCGTTGATCGCTGCGACGTTCGACAAAATGCGGTTCCGGGCGTCGGTAATCAGATCGGTCACATCGTTGAGCATGCCGCTGTATTGCAGCAGCGATTGGTCCTGGATGATCTTGCGCAACGGCAGGACGTTGTTCTGGTACTGGCGGGTGATATCGTAATTGGCACGGTAGGCGGTATAGGCTTCGCGCGCCTCGGAGCGGGCATTGACCGCCTTTTCCGCTAGCTTGTTCGCCGCCTGCATGTAGGTCTGCTCGGCGAGCGCGACCTTCGACTGGCCGAAATCGTAGATCGGGATGTCGATCTCCAGCTCCAGCGTCTTGCTGCGGCTGGTCTCACGCTCGACATGGCCGTCTTCGGAGATGCTGCGGCCGCGGTCGTAAGTGCGCCGTCCCAGCAGGTCGATGTCATTGACGAAGCGCGTTGCCTGGGTGAGTCCAAGCGATTTCGCCAGCGTGTCGAGCTCGGCGCGTGCGATCTGGATGTCGACGCGCTTGCGCAAAGCCTCGGCCTCGACTGCCTTGACCGATTGCAGTCGCGGTAGCGGCGGCAGGCTGCCGACGCGGAACTTCAGATCATTGCCCCACAGCCCCAATTGGCGGACCAGCCGCTCGCGCTCCTGGCGCTGTTGCTGGCGCGCCTGCGCGAGCTGCACGGTGAGCTCTGCCTCGAAAGCGAATTCGCGCGCCTGGTCGAGCTTGTTGACGCCGCCGGTCTCGCCGAGCCGCTTGAACAGTTCGGAAGCCGCATCGGCAGAGCTCTTCGCCTCCTGATAAAAGGTGACCTGCGCGTCGGCCGCAGCTGCCCGGTAATACTGGCGGCGGGTATCGGCCGCGAGCTTCAGGACAGCTTCGGCCGTCCGTAGCTGCGCCGTCTGGAACCGATCGCGCGCGATTTCCGCCCGCGCCGGCAGGGTCGCCAGCGCCAGCAGGCTGCCGACGATCTGTCGCTCGACCTCGATCTCGAAACGGCCGGACAGCTTTGAGATGCCGAGGCGCGGATTGGGCGGCAGGCTGGCCGCCACCATCTGGGCCTCGGCCATGCCGAGCTCGTTGAAGGCCGCCTGCAGGCCACGATTGTTGAGCAGGGCGATCTGCACGGCGCTGTCCGCGGTCAACGGCTTGCGCAGCAGCTGGTCGACTCGCGCCTTCGCCGTGAGCGCCGCCTGATCGTCCCCAATCTTGACGACCTCCTTGCCGATGTCGGCATAGGCAGCCGACTGGATCGCGCCCATACCGCCATCGGCGGAGAAGCTCGCGCAGCCTCCGAGCAGAGCCGCCGCTCCGGCAAGCAGCCCGAAACGGAACAGGCGACGGGCGTTCGAGGTCGCTGGAACGGTCAAGGCTGTCCTTCCCCGGGTAAGATTGGTCGCTAAGATGGAGTTAGCAAGCGACGTCATGGCTTCGGGCCGACGTCACGGTTGAGCTCGTGCCAATCCTTCGGCTCAGCCGGACGGTAGGTGGCAGCGCCTGCCGTCACGCTCCGGTATTGGACCGCGGGGACACGGACATTCGGGTCGGCCGGCCTGGCAAGATAGTCGGGAACGGGTGTCAGCGAACAGGCGCCTAACGCCAGCCCTACACCTGCCAGGAACGGCACCTTCACGAACGTCACGATTCGGCTCCCCGTGTTTCGACAACATAGGGGTAGCAGCGCTCTACGGCTGTCGTCCGTTACAAATTGTATCAAAGCAACGCGGGCGGCAGCGCGATAAGCGCGCTATTGTGCAGTCGTTGCAGGGAAAAATGCGACACCACACGGACAGGCTTGTTCTGGGAAGCCGAGCAAAAGATGGATCAAGATCCAATCAAGATCACGACCGAAGACCACGGGCATATCCTCGTCGTGGACGATGATCCGCAGATCCGCCTCCTGGTTTCACGTTTCCTCCAGCGTCACGGCTACCAGGTCACCGGAGCACCGGACGGGCGCGTGATGATGGATGTCCTGACCCGCACCACCATCGATTTGATCGTGCTCGACTTGATGCTGCCTGGGCGTTCCGGCGTCGAGCTTTGCCGCGATGTCCGCATGACCTCCCAGGTGCCCATCGTGATGCTGACCGCCCGCAGCGAAGAGAGTGATCGGATCGTGGGATTCGAGGGTGGAGCTGACGATTATGTGACCAAGCCGTTCAGCCCTCGCGAATTGCTGGCCCGTATTCGGGCCGTCCTGCGCCGATCCCGCACGGCGCGCAATCGAACTGAAACCAGGCGTTCCGAGATCGTCATGTTCGACGGCTGGACGATGGATCTGCGTCGCAGGGAGATTCAATCGCCCTCGGGGACGCTGATCGATCTTTCGACCGGAGAATTCGACCTTCTTGTCGTCTTCGTCGAGCACGCCAACCGCGTGCTGTCGCGGGAGGCGTTGATGCAATTCGCCAAGGCCCGGAACAGCGGCGACCCGTTCGATCGCACCATCGACGTCCAGATCAGCCGGCTGCGGCGCAAGTTGGAGGCGGTGGCAAACGGCGGCCAGCTCATCAAGACGGTCCGTGGTTCTGGCTACATGTTTGTGTCGGATATTCGCGTGCAGGAAGGACAATCCGCTTGAGGAAGCTGGTCGAACGTCTGACGCCGGACACGGTCGCGAGCCGCGCCATCATGGTCCTGGTGGCAGCACTTCTAGCATTCCATCTGCTTGGCTTCTGGGCGTATCGAGTTGGAGTCGAAAGCTTGGCCACAGCGGCACGCGATCGCGGCCTCGCCGAGCATATCGTCTCGATCAAGCGAGCAATCGCTGGCGCTCCCGCCGGGCAGGAACGAGATCGTGTCGCTCACGACTTGTCGAGCGCCAGCCTCGAAGTCCATTGGAGCAAGGTCAGCCTCGTCCTCGGCACGGCGCCGATGACGGAGCGAACCACGACGATGGAGGCTCGCCTCAAAGAACTCGCACCCGAACTCGCGGCAGAATCATTTCGAGTCGGATTCGCCGATGACGGAGCTCTTGGAGCCGCGAACGCTGATGCCTATCGGCACATGATGTTGATCTCGGTGCGGCTCGACGACGGCTCCTGGGTGAACTTCTCGTCTTCCGCACTCGGAGCGAACCAGATCGTCGACTGGAGTGTGATCGCGGTCACAATCTGTTTTGGAGTCGGAATTGTTATCGTCGCGCTCCTGCTTCTGCGCTGGGCAACACGACCGTTGCGTGATCTCGCCCTTGCCGCCGAGCGCTTCAGCCTCGATCAGACACCACAACCGCTTCCCGAAAACGGACCTATCGAAGTGCGCCGTGCCGCCCGGGCCTTCAACACCATGCGCGAACGCATCCAGCGCCTCGTCACGGAGCGTATGCAGGCAATGGCAGCCGTCTCGCATGATCTGCGAACACCGATCACGCGCCTCAGGCTCCGCTCCGAGTTGCTCGATGATGATGCGACGCGCGACCTGATCGATGCCGACCTCGGTGAGATGGAGGCCATGATCGACTCGACGCTGGAATATCTGCGCGGCGGCGCTTCCAGTGAAGCGATTCGTCCGATCGACCTTGCTTCGGTCATCGAGACCATCGTCGACGACCATCTCGATCAGGGGCATCGAATCGCGTTGGTCGGTCTCACCACCGCTCCGGTACTGGGGCGTGTGCTCTCGCTGAAGCGCGCGTTCTCCAACGTCATCAGCAATGCCGTCAAATATGGCCATGCCGCTAATGTCATGATTGCCGAGTCGGGAGACCAAATCGTTATCACCGTCGAGGACGAAGGACCTGGCATCCCGCCCTCTGACATGGAGCGCGTATTTCATCCGTTCGTGCGCCTCGAGGAATCCCGAGGCCGCGAGACGGGAGGGACCGGTCTGGGCCTGACGATCGCAGCATCAGTGATCGATGCGCACGGTGGGCTCATAAAATTAGCAAACCGCGCGGAAGGCGGCCTTTGCGTGACGGTTTCCTTGTTGAAGGCGAGCCAGAGCAGAACTGCAACGGTAGGCCACGCCGAAGCTGACAGGCAGACGCGATTAGCGGCGTTGTCGTAGTGGCACTGAATTGCTCCCAACTGTCGGATTGGATCGAGCCAGTGGCTGCCTCCGTGAGGATTTCCAAGAAACTTCGACCATGACCATCAACGTCTGCAGCTTCCAGCTATGGCTGTGGTTCAACTGACGCGTCTTTCGAGAACGCGAGGATCCAAGCATCGACAGGATGAACGCTGGCGGCGAGCCGTTGCGAGAGAGTAAAACCGTATTGGGTGACCGATTTTCCGAAATGAACCGGCCAGAGCGTCAAGCGCCCTAGCCGGCCAGGCAGGACGATCAGATCATCCGCTTGATTTCGGCATAGGCGCCGTTCGTCTTCAGCGTGATCGTCACGTCCTTGGAACCGCGGTTGCGCCAGAACCAACCGTGGGCGCCGTCGCCCTCGGCTGTCAGCACGCCCTCGTCGCCCGCAGCGCCGCGGCCCTGCTTATAACTCTTCTCCTTGCCGCCGCCGGTCGGGGTGCCATGCATGTCGTAGTTGACGACGCCGCCCTCGGCCGCCCAGGAGAAGTTCACCTTGGCGCCCGCCTTCATCGTGAGCTTGTACTCGACGCCCTCGCTCGGCTTCAGGGTGATGACCGTCTCATCCTTGCGTCCGGCTATCTGGGCGACGACCAACCGCTCGCTCGCCTGGGCGGGAGATACGAAGAGGGCCGCGAGCGTGCTGCCGAACAGGCTGGAACGCTGATCCGGAGCCGGACGGGTGGGTTGCTCGATGGAGCCCGTCGAATCCTTCTGGCGATCCCGTTGGGCTTCTTCGGCGAGCTGGGCCTTTATCTCGCCCATCTCAGTCAGCTTGAGCATGCGCCCGACCCCGGTCGGGTCGATGGCGTATTCGGCCGGGAGCACGACGGTGACGAGGATACCGGCGGCGGCGACGAAAGCGATGGCGGTGGAACGCAGGAGCTGAGCCGAGGTCGGCAGTTCCGCGCGGGTCGGGATATCGGTGTTGTACATTGGTGCGAACCTCAAGCTTGCGAGACGAAATAGCCGGTGAGCTGGTAGCCGATCAGCACGAACCCGGCGGTGAGCATGACGGTGTTGGCGGCGTAGGCGTGGCGCCAGAAGCTGTCGGTGCGGCGCCAGTAGCCCATCGCGATCAGGATCATCGCCAGGGCGGTGAGCTGCCCGATCTCGACACCGATGTTGAACGCGAGGAGGTTCGGGACGAGGCCGTCGGGCGAGATGTTGTATTCGAGGATCTTGGTCGACAGGCCGAAGCCGTGGAACAAGCCGAAGACCAGCGTCGCGATCTTGGTGTTCGGCTGGAAGCCGAGCCACCTCTGGAAGGCGCCCATGTTGTCGAGCGCCTTGTAGACGACAGACAGGCCGATGATCGCGTCGATGATGTAGCTGTTGATCCCGACGTTAAAATAGACGCCGAGGAGCATCGTGGTCGAATGACCGATCGCGAACAGGCTGACATAGATCGCGATATGCTTCAGCCGGTAGAGGAAGAAGATCACCCCGAACAGAAACAGGATGTGGTCGTAGCCGGTCACCATATGCTTGGCGCCGAGATAGACGAAGGGGATGAGGTTCACCCCCGTGATCTCCTGGATATAGCCCTTGTCGCCTTCCGCGACGGCGTGGGCGAGCGCTGCGTTCAGGCTGATCAGCCCGAACATCGCAGCGAGCAGGACGAGGAGAAGCGCGCGCAGCTTGCGACGCCCCGCCGATGAGGATCGTTTCATATGATTTCCGAGATTTGTCGTGAGGGAACGCCGCGGCAGGCGGCGCGCTTTCAAGCGACGACGTATCTCGGAGGTCGATCGAGCCCGTGGCGAACGCCTAGTTCGCCGTCTTGCGGCTCGTGCCTGGCCACGATTTCGACGAAGCTCGGCATTCCGAGCCGAGGCTGGGCGACGAGGTTGGCTGTCTCGTGGACGTGGTCGGAGGTATTGTGCCCGTGGACGTGGCCCGGGACGCGCTCGTCCGGCTCGCCCTCGTCATGCGAATGCCCGTGCTCCGCGATGGTCGCGGCAAGCTCCGCGTGACGCTGAGTTTCGGCCTGAGCCATCGCATAGACGTTGTGGCCCGCCTGAACATGGACGGCGGACAGCAGCATCGCGAACACCGCCAGGAAGGCGGCCGCGAGGCTCGATCTGATTCTGATGCTG
>CAMFHT010000139.1 GCA_945952245.1 uncultured Rhizobium sp.
GCCAGTCCTCGTATTCGCCCGTGGCCGGTCCGCCGGTCCAGTATTGGTACTTGCCCTTGTCGGGAGGGTTGACGACTCCGGCGATATGGCCGGAGCCCGTCAGCACGAATTCGACAGGGCCGCCGAATTTCGAGGAGCCGAGGAACACGGATTTCGCGGGCGCGATGTGATCCTCGCGGGTTGCGAGGTTGTAGATCGGTATCCTGATGTCCTCGAGCGACAGCGTCTTGCCCGCGAGCTTCATCTCCCCTTTGGAGAGCGTGTTGTTGAGGTAGCAATTGCGCAGGTAATAGGAATGGTTCGCCGCCGGCATGCGGGTCGAATCGGAATTCCAGTAGAGAAGATCGAAGGGCAGGGGCTCCTGGCCCTTCAGATAGTTGTTCACGAAATAGGGCCAGATCAGTTCGGACGAACGCAGCATGTTGAAGGCCGTCGCCATCTTCGAGCCGTCGAGATAGCCCTTGTCCGCCATGCGCTCTTCCAGCGCCGTGATCTGATCGTCGTCGACGAAGACCTTGAGGTCGCCGGCATGGGTGAAATCCACCTGCGTGGTGAAGAGCGTGGCGCTCCTGATCCGCGTCTTCTTCTCCTTGGCATGCAGCGCCAGCGCCGCAGCCAGTAGCGTGCCGCCAACGCAATAGCCGATGGCGTTGACGTCCTTTTCGCCGGTCGCCTTCTCGATCGTGTCGAGCGCGAAATCCACGCCCTCGCGGATATAGGCTTCCCAGTCCTTCGCCGCGTGCCGTTCGTCCGGGTTGACCCAGGAGATGACAAAGACCGTCTGGCCGTGGTCCACGCACCACTTGATGAAGCTCTTCTGCGGGTTGAGGTCGAGGATGTAGAACTTGTTGATCCAGGGCGGGCAGATGAGGAGAGGGCGCTTCAGCACCTCCTTCGTCGTCGCCTCGTACTGGATGACCTGACAGACGTCGCTCTGCGCGATCACCTTGCCGGGGGTCATGGCCATGTTCTTGCCGACCGCAAACTTGGTCGTGTCCGTCTGGCGGATGCGGAGATCGCCATGGCCGGCGCGGATGTCTTCCGCCAGCATCTGCATGCCCTTGACGAGGTTCGCGCCGCTGGTCGCGATCGTCTCGCGGTAGAGCTCGGGATTGGTGGCGACGAAATTGGCCGGCGACAGCGCTGCCGTGATCTGCCGCGTGTAGAATTGCGCCTTGTGACGGGTGTGCTCGTCGAGCCCTTGCGTATCGGCCACCAGGCGTTCCGCCCAGTCGGCGGTGACGAGATAGACCTGGCGCAGCACGTCGAAGAAGGGGTTCTTCACCCAGTCCGCATCGGCGAAGCGCTTGTCCTTCGGCGGTGGCGTTTCGGCGGCGGGCTCTGCGAGCTTGCGGACACTGTCCGACCATATGGTGAAATAGCTGCCAAGCAGATGGGTCTGCGCCTCCAGCGTGCGGCGCGGGTCGGACATCCAGTATTCGGTGACCTTGGACATGGTCTTCACCATGTCGGCCATGGGCTCGGAGACGGTATCTGCAAGCTCGCCCTTCTCGCGCGGCTCGATCCAGGCGGAGGCGGCCTTGCCGAGGTTCTCCACCATGCGCGCGACGTTCATCGCCATGGCTTCGGGGTCCTTGACGATGTAGGGTTCGATCGCCTTGGGGTCGATCTGGCCGAAGGCCGGGCCGGCCTGCTCGCCGCCTGCGGATCTGTCCGTCATGCACTGTCCTCCCGCCACATCAGCGCCTTTGCCGGGCTATCCCCGTTCCCCGTACGGGCGGCCCGAAGCGCAGATTTTCCCCGTCGGGGCGTCTCGGCCGGCCACCCCAAATCATGGGTGACGCAAGCCCGGGCCCGTTCTTTCTGTTTGTACATTCTGGCCGAAATTGAATACAAGTACCAGCGAAAGAGCGTTCAACTCTCGTCTATGCCGGGGCAATAGGCTCATCTGCCGGATGATGCCCTGATGACCGATCGTTGTGCCGATTTCATGACAGGCCCATAACTTAACGGAACCGATCCGATGACCAGGAACACCCTTGCCGTGCTTTTCGCGGCTATCCTCGTGCCGGCCCTGTCCGCCTGCACCAGCACGGCGACGCCGAAAACGGCCGCGCTCTATGCGCCGAAGGTCGTGGTCACGGGCGCGCAACCGGTCTCCACCACCGCACCTGTCATCGCCAATTCCGGCACCTACCCGACCTTCGGTCCGCCGATCACCGCCGCGAACAAGCAGATGGACGACGTCCAGGCTTCGCAGCTGCGCAACCAGATGGCGGCATTGACGCTGGTTCGGCAGAAGGGGCTGGTCAGCGAGGCGCAGTACATCAAGCAGCGCGACGAGCTCCGGGCCATTGCCACCAATCACGGCATCGATATGCAGGCGCAGATCGGTAATTAAGACTTGCCTTTCCGCGTCATTGGCCGCAAACGTGCGGCCCAGCGATTTGCGGCGCCGGGATCACCGCATGCGCCGGAAACGCCGGGAATATTCGAGGCTTGAAGTAATCGCCTCCAATGCGCCCCAAGCCTCCGGCCATGTCGTCTTCGGGCATGCCGCGGAGCGTATAGCTGAGGTCCCGAACGAGAGGGTCAAACCATGGAAGAGTTTCACAAGGTCAAGAGGCTGCCGCCTTACGTGTTTGAACAGGTCAACCGGCTGAAGGCCAGTGCCCGGGCGAACGGCGCCGACATCATCGACCTTGGCATGGGCAACCCGGACCTGCCGACACCGCAGGCGATCGTGGACAAGCTGTGCGAAGTGGTGAAGGACCCGCGCACGCACCGCTACTCCTCCTCCAAGGGCATTCCGGGCCTGCGCCGCGCCCAGGCCGCCTATTACGGCCGCCGCTTCGGCGTGAAGCTCAACCCCGATACGCAGGTGATCGCAACGCTCGGCTCCAAGGAAGGCTTCGCCAACATGGCGCAGGCGATCACGGCGCCGGGGGACGTCGTGCTCTGCCCCAATCCGACCTACCCGATCCACGCCTTCGGCTTCCTGATGGCGGGCGGCGTCATTCGCTCGCTGCCGGTCGAGCCCGACGAGACCTTCTTCCCGCCGCTCGAGCGTGCCGTGCGCCACTCGATCCCGAAGCCGCTGGCGCTGATCATCAACTACCCGTCCAACCCGACGGCCCACGTCGCCTCGCTCGATTTCTACAAGGACGTGATCGCGTTTGCGAAGAAGCACGATCTGATCGTGCTCTCCGACCTTGCTTATTCCGAGATCTACTTTGACGAGCAGAACCCGCCGCCGTCCGTGCTCGAAGTGCCGGGCGCGATCGATTGCACCGTCGAGTTCACGTCCATGTCCAAGACCTTCTCCATGCCCGGCTGGCGCATGGGCTTTGCCGTCGGCAACGAGCGGCTGATCGGGGCGTTGGCCCGCGTGAAGTCCTACCTCGATTACGGCGCCTTCACGCCCATCCAGGTGGCGGCCACGCATGCGCTGAACGGTGATGGCTCCGATATCGCCGATGTCCGCGCCGTCTACCGCCGCCGCCGCGATACGCTGGTGGAAGCCTTCGGCAAGGCCGGCTTCGAAGTACCGCCGCCCGCGGCCACCATGTTCGCCTGGGCGAAGATCCCGGAAAAATTTCGGCATCTCGGCTCTCTGGACTTTTCGAAGCTTCTCGTTGAAAAAGCCGATATCGCCGTCGCCCCGGGGATCGGTTTCGGCGAGCAGGGGGATGAATACGTCCGCATCGCGCTCGTGGAGAACGAGCACCGCATCCGCCAGGCGGCCCGGAACCTCAAGAAGTTCCTGTCGTCTGCGGACGAGACGATGCACAACGTCATCAATCTCAACCTGCACCGTTGATCTCAAGGGCCGCCGGGCAAACGCCCGCGGCCTGACATGTCCCGCCCGGGCGGGTTCAAGAATCGGGAATTGAAAATGGCAGATGCCCTCAAAATTGGCATTGCGGGTCTTGGCACCGTCGGCGCCGCGCTGGTCCGCATTCTTCAGAGCCGCAGCAACGAGCTTGCAATCTCCTGCGGCCGCGCGATCGACGTGGTCGCCGTCAGCGCCCGCGATCGCAGCCGCGACCGTGGCGTGGATCTGAGGAAGACCACCTGGTACGACAATCCGGTGCAACTCGCTGCCGAAGCCGACATCGACGTCTTCGTGGAACTGATGGGTGGCGCCGAGGGCGCGGCCAGCGATGCGGTCCGTGCGGCGCTGTCGCGCGGTCTCCACGTGGTCACGGCCAACAAGGCGCTGCTCGCCCGCGACGGCGTGGCGCTGGCCGCACTCGCCGAGGAGAAGGGCGTTCTACTGAACTATGAAGCCGCCGTCGCCGGCGGCATTCCCGTCATCAAGGCGCTGCGCGAATCGCTGACCGGCAACACGGTCCATCGCGTCTACGGCATCATGAACGGCACCTGCAATTACATCCTGACCAAGATGGAGAAGGAAGGCCTTTCCTTCGAGGCATGCCTGAAGGAAGCCCAGCGCCTCGGCTATGCCGAAGCCGATCCGGCCTTCGACATCGAAGGCAATGACACCGCCCACAAGCTCTCGATCCTAACGACGCTTGCCTTCGGCTCGCAGATCGCGGCGGACGACATCTATCTCGAGGGGATCACCAATATCTCCATCGAGGATATCCATGCGGCCGCAGAACTCGGTTATCGAATCAAGCTTCTGGGCGTCGCGCAGCGCACGGAAACCGGCATCGAACAGCGCGTGCACCCGACCATGGTGCCGCTCGCCTCCGTGATCGCGCAAGTTGACGGCGTCACCAATGCGGTGGCGATCGAATCGGACATTCTCGGCGAACTGCTGATGGTCGGCCCTGGCGCCGGCGGCAATGCCACGGCCTCCGCCGTGCTCGGCGATATCGCCGACATCGCCAAGAGCCGCCCGGGTGCACAGCTCGTGCCGGTCCTCGGCCGTCCGGCAAAATCGCTCGAACCCTACCGCCGCGCCCAAATCCAGAGCCACGAGGGCGGCTACTTCATCCGCCTGACGGTCGAGGACCGCACCGGCGTCTTCGCCTCGATCGCGACGCGCATGGCGGAAAACCGGATCTCGCTCGAATCGATCGTCCAGCACTCCAAGCAGCCCGAACCCGGCAAGCCTCAGACGATCATCCTCGTCACCCACGCGACCCGTGAGGATTCGGTGCGCAAGGCGATCGACGCGATCAAGACCGAAGGCTACCTCATCGGCGAACCGCAGGTCATCCGGATCGAGCGGCCGAAGGAAGGGTGAGTTGTTTTCGGGGGTGACGCTGCGAAGTGTCACCCTCTCCATCGTGCGGCCTACCGCGATTTTTTCTTGAGAAAAGCAGCTGGAAGCAGGAAAGCGCAGGCTTTCATTTGTGTTTGAATTTTAGTACTTATTTGCATTAGTCATTTTGATATTTCCGTTTCGTGCCATCGACGCATTCGAACCGAAGGGGATCGTGGCCCTCTCGCCGATTGCAGCGAAAGCGACAAGATCATAGGCAGAGATGTCACCTATCCGAACAGAGCGAGGATTATGCCTGTCATGTATCGCGGCTTGGCTCGGCATCTTTATCGTCAATTTACTGTATCAGGCTCTGTGGGAAAGCGTTATACGCAGTTCCGTTGTGCCAGGTGATGATCCATCGCTGACAATAGCATGGCTATTCCTGAGCCAGCCTTTGCCATATTTGGTTTTTTCAATTTTCCTCTTGCTGATCCCATTTCACGAGGGAAGGTACTGGTGGACTTATTTTGCATGCTCTGTCACACTTGCCCAAACCATTCAGATCTGGCTGATGGCGGGCTTTCATCTAACCAAGATGCACCAAGTGGACCGTGATTCAACGCTCATAGCGCTCCTTGACCTGCTTGAAATCGCCGTGCTTCTGTCCCTGTGGGTCGTCGCTACCGCTTTTCCTGTCTGGCTCAGAACAAGCACATCCGAAAAGTAATTCACGGATACCGAGATATGCTCGGAACGGGGGGGAGTCGCTTTACGGAACTTCCAATCGACGCACATATGTGATTGGTAAGCCGAAAGCAGCAACGAGTTCCCGCCCCATGCCCATCGAGCCCGCCGATCCCGTGCAGCGCGCCTTTCTGAACGTCGAGCAATCGGCGAGCGGGCAGCGCTGGGTCTCCCGGCTGGATCAGGCGGGGCAGAACCGGGCGCTGGCGATTGCGCAGGTGCACGGGCTGCCGGATATCGTGGCGCGAGTGCTGGCGGGGCGGGATGTGCCGGTCGATGGCGCGATGGAATTCCTCGATCCGACCATCCGCAACCTCATGCCCGACCCGCTCACGCTCACGGATTGCGTGAGTGCTGCGGAGCGAATTGCAGGCGCGATCCAGCGGCGCGAGCGTGTGGCGATCTTCGGCGATTACGACGTCGATGGCGCCGCGTCCTCGGCTCTCCTCTTCCGGTTCCTCCGCCATTTCGGCGTGACGGCGGAGATCTACATTCCCGACCGCATTTTCGAAGGCTACGGCCCGAATCCCGCGGCGATCAACCAGTTGATCGACCGCGGTGCGCAGCTGATCGTGACGGTCGACTGCGGTTCGACCAGTCATGACTCGCTCGCAGCCGCGCAGGCCCGCGGTATCGATGTCGTCGTGATCGATCACCACCAGCTCGCCCAGCCTTATCCGCCCTGCGTCGCGCTCGTGAACCCGAATCGGGACGACGATCTCTCGGGGCAGGGGCACCTTTGCGCGGCGGGCGTCGTCTACCTCGTGCTCGTCGCGACGGCACGGCTCATGCGCGAGGCGAAGGATACGCGGGCCTACACGCTCGATCTCCTCTCCTGGCTGGATATCGTGGCGCTGGCGACGGTCTGCGACGTCGTGCCGCTCAAGGGGCTGAACCGCGCCTATGTGGTGAAGGGCCTGCTCGCGGCCCGTCACATGGGCAATGCCGGGCTTGCGGCGCTCTTCAAGAAGGCGGGTCTCGGAGGACCGGTGACGGCCTATCATTTCGGCTTTCTGATCGGCCCGCGCATCAATGCCGGCGGGCGCATTGGCGATGCGGCTCTCGGCAGCCGCCTGCTGACCATCGAGCATGCCGAGGAGGCGGAGGTGATCGCCGCGCGCCTCGACGAGCTGAACCGCGAGCGGCAGGCCATGGAAGCCGTCATGCTGGAGGAGGCGGAAGCCGAGGTCATGGCCGAATATGGTGACGGCGAGGATGCGAACGTCATCGTCACCGCACGCGAGAACTGGCATCCGGGTATCGCCGGCCTGCTCGCCTCACGGCTGAAGGAGCGCTACCGGCGTCCGGCCTTTGCCATCGCCTTCGATCCCTCCGGCAAGGGCACGGGTTCCGGCCGGTCTATCTCGGGCTTCGACATGGGCAGGATGGTGCGGGCTGCGGTCGAGGAGGGCATTCTTGCCAAGGGCGGCGGCCATGCCATGGCGGCGGGCCTGACCGTGGAGCGCGGCAATCTGGGCCGTCTCAGGGCCTTCTTCGAAGAGCGCGCGGCCCGCGGCGTGCCGCAGCTCGTCGCAGCACATACGCTGAAGGTGGACGGCGCAATCGGCGCATCCGGTGCCACCGTCGACCTCATCGACCAGCTGGAGGCCGCCGGTCCCTATGGCGCAGGCCATCCGCAGCCGGTGCTGGCGCTGCCTTCGCACCGCATCCGCGATTCGCGCATGGTGGGCACCGCGCATGTGAAGATCACGCTCGAATCCATGGATGGCGCGCGGCTCGACGGCATCGCTTTCCGCGCCATCGGGACGCCGCTCGGCGATCTCCTGATGAACGGGCGCGGGCGCAACGTCCACGTCGCCGGTTCGCTCAGCGCTGACTTCTGGCAGGGGACCCGCCGCGTGCAGCTGCGCGTCCTCGATGCCGCACCGGCACCCTGACCATCAGAGCGGCAACTGCCCCGATGTCTTCACCTCGCTGATGACGACGCTCGTCTCGATGCCGAAGACTCCTGGAAGCTCGGCCAGCACGACGCGAAGATAATCATTGTAGGCCGCCATGTCGGACACCTGCAGCGTCAGCATGTAATCCGCCGAGCCGGTAATCAGCCGGCAGTTCAGCACTTCCTTGAGACTGCGGATGCGCGATTCGAACTGCGCGATGGTCGTGCGGTCGCGGCTCTGTAGCTTGATGAAGACGATGAGGGTCAGCGGAAGGCCTGCCACCGAGAGATCCACGTCCGCCCGGTAGCCACGGATCACGCCGGCTTCCTCCATCTGGCGGATGCGGCGGCGCACGGGCGTGGGGGACAGGCCGATGCGGCCTGCGACCGTTTCCACGCTTGCCCGCCCGTCCTCGTGGAGGCATTGGAGGATTTTGCGGTCGATGGCGTCGAGCATGGGCGGAAATCCTCTTCAAAGCGAACCGATCAAGGTTGATTTACCGTGGAAACGGCCCAGGTTGAAGAGGAAAGATATCCGCCATTCCAGAACGCAGGAGGTATGGACCATGGCCCGCAATTTCAGAAGAACCACGCTTGACGGTGCGCCGCTTCATCCGAGCACGCAGATGATGTCCTACGGCTATGACGCGTCCCTGTCTGAGGGATCGGTGAAGCCGCCCGTCTTCTTGACCTCCACCTTCGCCTTTTCGAGCGCCGAAGAGGGCGCGGCCTTCTTCGATGTCGTGGCGGGGCGCAAGCCCGCACCGGAAGGCATGGGGGCCGGGGGCCTCGTCTACAGCCGCTTCAACCATCCGAATACGGAAATCGTGGAAGACCGGCTGGCGATCCTCGATGGGGCGGAAACAGCGCTCGTGACCTCGTCCGGCATGTCGGCCATCAGCGCGGTGGCGCTGAGCTTCCTGCGTCCGGGCGATTCGGTCGTGCAGTACACGCCGCTCTATGGCGGCACGGAAACGCTCTTCGGCAAGGTGCTGACCCAGTGGGGCATCAAGCCCATTCCCTTTACCGACGGCCAGTCCGAGGCCATGCTGCTCTATGCGCTGGAGAAGGCGGCGCGGCACGGGCCGGTCAAGATGGTCTACATCGA
This sequence comes from uncultured Rhizobium sp., assembly GCA_945952245.1. Classification (GTDB taxonomy): domain Bacteria; phylum Pseudomonadota; class Alphaproteobacteria; order Rhizobiales; family Rhizobiaceae; genus Gellertiella. The sequence goes on from CAMFHT010000139.1 coordinate 8,890, forward strand.
GACGCCCGCCAATCCCACCAATGCCATGACGGATATTGCTCTGGTGCGCCGCGTCGTCGACCGTTGGGCGGAAATCGGTCATGTTCGGCCGATCATCGTCTGCGACAACACCATGCTCGGGCCGGTCTTCCAGCGCCCGCTGGAAATCGGCGCGGATATCTGCATCTACTCGCTGACCAAGTACGTCGGCGGCCATTCCGATCTCATCGCGGGCGGCGTCACGGGAAGCCGGGAGCTGCTGAAGCCCGTGCGGCAGACCCGCAGCGCCTTTGGCTTCCAGCTCGATCCGCATTCCTGCTGGATGCTCTCGCGCTCGATGGAAACGCTGTCACTGCGCATGGAACGGGCGGCGGAAAGCGGACGCAAGGTTGCGCGCTGGCTCGAAGAGAACGACATCATTTCCTGCACGGTGCTGCATCCCGAGCATTTCACGGACAACCAGTCGCGCGACCTCTATGCCCGCCAGTGCACGGGGCCTGGCAGCACCTTCTCCTTCGTCGTGCAGGACGACAGGGCGCTGTCCTTCCGGATTCTGAACGGGCTGCAGCTCTTCAAGCTCGCCGTCAGCCTCGGCGGCACGGAATCGCTCGTCTGCCACCCGGCCTCGACCACCCATTCCGGCGTGCCGAAGGAAGCCCGCGATGCCGCAGGCGTGCATGACGGCCTGATCCGGATTTCTGTCGGGCTGGAGCATCCGGACGATCTGGTGCGCGATCTCGACCAGGCCTTTCGCAAGGCGAGGGCCGGGGCTGTACTGGTTGCCTGAGAAGCGAGTTTAAAAAAGCAAGGCGGGTCTGGAAACGGGCCCGCTTTTGTCGTGCGCCAATGAACGGCTTTAGCAGCCGGTGCGCCGCTTCAAGTTCTACATTTTGGAAGAGAGTGGCACGCCCTAGGGGAATCGAACCCCTCTCTGCACCGTGAAAGGGTGCCGTC
>CAMFHT010000140.1 GCA_945952245.1 uncultured Rhizobium sp.
CACCGCAAGAACATCTACCACAAGCTCAGCTTTTTCTCGCAGGCGGACCTCTTCCGAACTTTCATCCGCTCGCTGTCGCTCTGAGATGCTTCTCCACCCGACCGGCATCGCCGTCCTGGCTGAGAATATGCCCCGCTACGCTGGTAGAACTTCGGCACTCTCAGCCCGCGCGCTTGCGGTACCGTTCTTCCCGGCGCATTTCACCATCCGCAGTCTTGAATTTCATCAGAAGGCTCAGAAGTTCGGCGGCTTCGCGGGCGACGCCATCACTTGCTGCGCTTGCCTCTTCCACACTGGCCGCGTTCTTCTGCGTGCCCTGATCTAGCAGATTGACGGCAGCGTTGATCTCCTTCAGCGCCGTCGACTGCTCGCGGGTCGCCTCGGCCATTGCATTGAGGTGCTGTTCCAGCCGCGATACCTGATCGTCAATCGTGCCGACCGTGGCTCCCGCTTCGCGCACGAGCGCAACGCCTGAGGACACCTGGAGGGCCGATGCACCGATAAGACTGCCGATTTCCTTCGCGGATTTTGCGGAGCGCTGTGCGAGTTCGCGCACTTCCTGAGCAACGACCGCAAAACCCTTGCCTGCCTCGCCGGCTCTTGCGGCTTCCACGCCTGCATTCAGCGCGAGAAGGTTCGTCTGGAAGGCAATGGAATCGATGACGCCGATGATCTGGCCGATCTTGCTGGAGGATTGCTCGATTTCCGCCATGGCCGACATCGCGTTCTGGACGATCTGGGTAGAGCCATGGGCGGCACGGCGCGCCTCGCCGATCAGGTCGCCCGCCTGGATCGCACGCATCGAGGTTTCAGAGACCGTCGTGGTGATCTCCTCGAGTGCCGCAGCCGTTTCTTCGAGTGCCGCCGCCTGCTGCTCGGTCTGCCGTGCAATGGAATTCGTGGCATCCCGCAATTGCCGTGCATTCTCGGTCGTTGACGAAGCCGTCCCGATAATGGTCTTCATGACGTCCCGCAAGCGAGCGACCGCGGCGTTGAAATCCAGCCGCGTCTGCTCGATCGAGACATCCAGAGGATGGGCGATGTGACTGGTGAGGTCGCCATCGGCCAGTTCCCGGATGGCATGGCCGACTTCGGCGATCGACGACATCTGTCGGCTGATATCGGTGGCGAACTTGACGACCTTGTAGACTTCGCCCTTGTCGTTGAAGACCGGGTTGTAGGCTGCAGCAATCCAGACCTTCCGGCCTCCCTTGGCCATGCGGGTGAAATTGTCCCTGATGAGTTCACCGGCACGGAGCCGCTCCCAGAATTCCCGGTACTGCTGGCTTTTGGCGGTCTCGGCTTCGCAGAACAGGCTGTGATGCTTGCCGACGATCTCATCGAGCTTGTAGCCGAGCGCGTCCAGAAAAACCTGATTGGCGGTCAGGACCATACCGTCACGGCTGAACTCGATGACCGCCTGTGAACGACGAAGAGCCGTCAGCTTGTTGGCGTCGTCGTCAGCCTGCAGTTTCAAGGCCGTGATGTCGCTTGCAATCTTCACCACGCGGACGACCTTTCCGTTCCGGATTACCGGGTTATACGAGGCCGAGATCCAGATTTCCTTCCCGTCCCTGCGGATTCGCTTGTACTCACCGCGGTCGAATTCGCCTTTCCCGAGCCTGTCCCAGAACGCCTTGTATTCGGCAGAGAAGCGCGTTGCCTCATCGACGAAGATGGAATGGTGCCTGCCCTTCACGCTTTTGAGGTCATAGCCCAGGCACTGGCAGAAGTTCGCGTTTGCGTCGAGGATCGTTCCGTCCGGCGCAAACCAGATGATTGCCTGGGATCTGGAAAATGCATCCACGTCCTGCTGGGCGTTTCGCCCGGAGAATGCAAGATTAAAGCTCATGACGAAGGCACCATTGGGAGAAGAAGATGATCTTATTCTCAAGTTGCGCTTGATCAATTAATGGCATCTTAATCAGATATTGTAGAAATTATCACAATCTTTAATTGATTAATTCGGGTGGCAAAGGCGTAAGAGGGGCCGAATATGGTATGACGCCAACATCAGCCCCGGCAAAACCTCGTTCAATCGGGTCAGTCTGTCAGCTTGGCATCCAGCTGCGCCATGAACCGCTCCAGCTCCTCCGGCTCCATCTTCACCACGTGCCGGTCTTCCGGATAGGCCAGGCTTTCGACATCCTCCCGGAATTCGGTGAAGGCGGCGATGCGTTCCTGCTGGAGGCGGTCGAATTCGGCAGCGAAGTTGCGGTAGACCTTGGAATGGCGGGGCATGTGGCCGCGGTTTTGGCCAAGGATGTCTTCGGCAAAGAGATATTGCGCGTCGCAGCCGGTGCCGGCGCCCATCGAGATCATGAAGAGCGAGGTACGCTCCGAGATCGCCTTCGCCACTTCCACCGGCACCACCTCGATCTCGGCACCGAAGGCGCCCGCCTTCTCGTAGTTCCGCACCGCCTCCATCAGCTCCAGCGCCGAGGCCGCTGTCTTGCCGACGGCCTTGAAGCCACCTGTCCAGGTGGCGCGGGAGGGAATGAGGCCGACATGGCCGATGACCGGGATGGCCTCGTCCGCCATGCGCTTCACGGTCGCGAAGCTCGCCGAGCAATAGACGGCATCGGCACCCGCCTTGTACATCCGGAAGGACCAGCGCAGGAAATCGTCCGATGTGCCGATCTCGTAGAAATTGTCGCCGGGCATGGAGAAGAGCGAGGGCGCCGCATCCCGGTATTCGGGGTGAAGCAGCAGATCAGGGGGAATGGAGACGATGTCGATCCCGGCGCGCTCGGCGGCCTCCGCCTCTTCCAGCGTCATGACGCGCAGCATGGTCAGCTGGCGCTTGCCCTTGATCGTGCGCAGGTCGGCTATGGTCGGTCTTTTCCGCGGCATGGAATTCTCCCCTCTTGTCTGCTTGGTCAGCGCAGGCGGAAGAAGACGTAGCCGTCTTCGACCTTGGCCTCGTAGGTGCTGAGATCGACGCAGACCGGCGCCTTCAGCGCCTTGCCGTTGCGGTAGTCGAAGCGGCCATTGTGCTTCGGGCATTCGATGACGTGGTCCATCACGAGACCGTCTGCGAGGTGAACGGCTTCGTGGGTGCAGAGCCCGTCCGTCACGAAGATTTCGTCGTCGGGCGAACGGATGAGCGCAAAGGTGCGGCCGTCATGGTCGAAGCGGATCACGTCTTCGTTGTCGATGTCGTCGAAGGCGCAGGCCTGGATCCAGTCGGTCATGGTTGTTCTCCGGTTTTCGGGCAATGGGGTGGCGTGGCCCGCCGCGGTCGCGGCAGGTGCAGGCACATGTCGTGGCCTTGGGCTCAGTGCAGGATGTCGGGCTGCAGGTCCTCGCGGTAGGGCTTGGCCGTCGGCGGCAGTTCGCGCTTCACGAAATAGTTCTCGTAGCGAAGCTGGCGCCGCCAGGCGGGGATAACCTCCGCATAGGCACTCCAGATGGACGGGTTGGGCTCCGGCAGGTCGTGCTTGATCAGCGCATGCAGCTTCGGCAGTGCGTGGTAGGGCACCATGGGGAACATGTGGTGCTCCACGTGATAGTTCATGTTCCAGTACAGGAAACGGCTGACCGGGTTCATGTAGACGGTGCGGGAGTTCAGACGGTGGTCGAGCACGTTTTCGGCGAGGCCGCCATGCTGCAGCAGGCCGGTCATGATCATATGCCAGCAGCCATACATGCGCGGCAGGCCGATCAGCATCAGCGGCAGCCAGGAGCCCATGTAAAGCGCGACAGCGATCGTCGCCACATAGATCAGCACGTGGACTCGGGCGGCGAACACACCCTTCGGGATCTCGCTCGCCGGAATGAAGTCGCGTTCGTCGGCGCTGTAGATGCCGAATGCATTCTTGACGAGCCCTGTCAGCGAGTACCACACGTCGAGAATACCGAAGACGTTGAGAAGAACGCGCAGGAGGTCCGGGGGACGCATGACGGCGATCTCGGCATCGCGGCCGACGATGATGGTGTCGGTGTGGTGGCGGGCGTGGCTCCAGCGCCAGTTGACCGGATTGCGCATCAGCATGAAGGAAGCGATCTGATAGACCGCGTCGTTCATCCAGCTGGTGCGGAAGGCGGTCCCATGGCCACATTCGTGCCAGCGCGCATCGCTGGCGGACCCATAGAGCGTGCCATAGACGAAGAAGAACGGCACACACATCCATGTGCCCCAGAACCAGACGCCGCCGGCACCCGAAAGCACGAGCAGGCCGAGCCAGAGCATGGTGTCGCGGATTGCCGGCCCGTCGGAACGCTGCATCAGCTCCTTCATGGTCTTGCGCGGCACGTCGGTGTGGTACCATTCGGCGGAAGCGAGTCCGAGCGCGACCGCGCGCTCCGCTCCCCTGCCCGTCAGCGAATAGTCCCTGATGTTTTCAACCCTGTCCAGCATGTCTAGACCTCCATGCCACCGCCGCCTCATGCAACGGGGCTTGCTGCTTTCCTGTTGATCGGTGGGAAATTGCCGGTCGGCTCCGCAAAGCCATCACGAGGCTGCGTGCGGATTGCCTCGATACGGCGGATCGATGCCTCGATGTCGCGAGAACTGGCGAGAACACGGAATGTGGTCTCGTAGCGGCGCTCGTCCCCATGGGCGAGCCAGATCAGCTGGCCCTCCTCGCGGGCATGGCCGCGGCCCGTGACGTGATTGGTGGACGGCTCGATCCCGAGCGCATAGATCCCGGATTGCAGGGCCTGCCATTCAAAGAGGCAGGGGAACTGGTCCTTGCGGAACGTGACCTCGAGACCGAGCCCGAGCTGCAGGTTCACCAGCGCGACCGGTACAAGACCCGCCCCGTCGGCATCCACCTCGTGCTCCCAGACCTGCTCATGGAAGCGCTCCTGCGGTGCGGGCAGGCGGTCATAGCCCACGCCCTGCGCCCGATAGCCCTCGCCTGCATGACCGGCCCAGAGGAGGTCGCGGATCGGTGCCACGTAGCGCGACCCCTCCGCAAGCACGGGATGGCCGACGTTGATGTGGTACATGTACATGTGCGGCGTCGGGTTGAAGCCCAGATTGACGACACGGTCGGTGAGGCGAATGTCGTTGGTGCCGACTTTCACCTCGATGCGGCGGTGAAGCTCAAGATGCTCGCCGAAAACCGTCGCCTGGCGCACGACGCCCTCGCACCAGAGATGGCAATCATCGCCTTCCCACCGTTCGCCATGGCCGGTGAGCCGCGCCGGAATGGTGCCGATCCGGCCGTGGATCGAATGCCGGATCGTCTGGCGCGGACGGTAATTGTAGTGATCGGCCGGCTCTTCCGCCATGAACAGCGTGTGATCGAGGCCGCAGGTGACGAGCAGGCCGGAAAACGACCGCATCCAGCCCAGACCGCCCTCGCCTTCATATTCGTGCAGGCCGGGATGACGAAAGCCGGCGGGCGAATGCCATCCGATTGCCATGCCGTTATACTCGCAGTCGCCGATATCCATGGCCCTGTCGATGAGCACGGTAAAGCGCAGCCCGGTGCCGGTGCGGAATTCGAGCATGCGGATGCCGCGCTCCACCCCGTCGCCGAGCGTCATCAGGCGCACGCCGGCAAACTGGGAAAGGCTGCCCGAAAGGGCTGCGACTTCCCGCCGTGTCCTCTGCTCGCCAAAGAGTGTCACCATCGTCATGCTCCGGATGGAATGCCTGCCTGGGGCCGGACCGGCGGTGAAGCCGGTCCGGCAATGTCGCCGGTTAGAGGCCCTGTGCGCGCAGCTTGCCGTCCAGGAACTGCTTGGCGCGCGGTACGTCCGATTCTTCGAGATGCTCGATAATGATCGGGATGTTCGGATGCTTCTTCGCGAGCCGCTTCAGGTAGAGGTCGTAGTTGAGCGAACCGAGGCCCGGGGCCGGAAGTTCGATTTCGCCGACGCCGCGGAAGGTGTGGCTCTCCATCGCTTCCGCATCGCCGATATCGGCATGTTTCTCGGACTTGTCATCGCCAGAACGTTTCACGTCCTTGGCGTGGGCGATCTTGATCTTGTCGGACAGCGTGTCGAAGACCTGATTCAGGATCTCGTCCATGCGGTCGATGTTGTGGGTCTCGAAGTAGTTGGTCGGATCCATCAGCAGGCCGAGGCCCGGATGATCGACCTGCGCGAACATCTTCACCGTCTCCTCGACGGAGCCGACGACGTTGTTCACGTAGGTTTCGAGCAGGAAGACCGCGCCATGGTCATAGGCATATTGGGAGAGGTCGGCGATGACCTTGCGGCACTCCTCGAAGCCCTCTTCCGTCTTGTTCTTCGGGTGGTGTACCCAGTCGGACTCGGTGTTGAAGGTGCCGGTTTCGGAGATCACATAGGGCGAACCGAGATATTGGGCGTTGCGGATGATTTCCTTGAGATAGCCGACGCGGCGATCCCGCTCGGCCTTGTCCGGATGGATGATGTTCGTATAGCCGGAGATGCAGCAGATCGGCAGGTTGTTGTCGCGGAAGGTCTCGCGGATCTTCACGCACTTGTCCCTTGTGATCTGGCCTGCGCCGAGATCCATGTCCTTGAAGTGCAGGTCGAGCTGCACCGTGTTGAAGTTCAGAGCCCTGATCTTCTTCGCCGTCTCTTCCAGGCCATAGGGGAAATAGCCCGAGAAAATACCTGTTTGCATCATGATGAAAGTCCTCCCTTGGATCTGTTATCGGATATCGATGTCGGCGAGTTTCACGGCGCGTCCTTCGGCCATCGAGCGATAGCCGGCCTCCACGAGCGCCATGGTCTTGACGTTGTCGGCAACCGAAAGCGCCGGCGCCTCACCGGATTTCAGCGCGTATTGCAGCTGCTCCATCACGCCGATGAAGGCATGCGGGAACCACATGGTCTCCCAGTCGGGAGTGACCCACTTGCCGCCGGTCGTCTTCTTCGAGGCGTAGCTGAGCGTCGACGGCGAGCCGTCCGGCCAGCCGATCGTGCCCTGCGCCACGCCGTCCGTACCCTCGACGCGCCACTTGATGTAGAAGTCGCTGTCGAAACCCTCCTCGCGCGGGCCGGCCCAGACATCCTCCATGGAGACGGCGAGCACGCCGCCCGGGAATTTCAGGGTCGACACGGTGATGCCGTCGGTATGATCGAAGGCGGTGCGCGGATCCTTGCGGCTCGCGGTGTAGATTTCCTCGGGGTCGCCGAACAGGAAACGCAGCACGTCGAGATGGTGCACGCTCATATTGGCAAGCGTCAGGCGGTCGTAGTCCTCGAGAAAGCCCTGCCAATGCGGGATGGCCCGCATCTCGATCGTCGCCATGACGGGTGCGCCGAGCTCGCCCTTGTCGAGGATCTCCTTCAGAACCCGCATCGACTGGTCGTAGCGCATGTTCTGGTTGACGGAGATGATCTTGCCGGCCTTCGTTGCTTCGTCGCGCAGTTTCCGAGCCTCGTCCAGCGTCAGCGCCAGCGGCTTCTGCGCAAGGATCGCCTTGATGTGCGGGGCGGCCAGCGCCTTGCGGATCAGGTCCGGCTGCTGGTCCGGCGGATAGGCAATGTCGATGATCTCGATCGAGGGGTCCGCGATCAGCGCCTCCGGCGTGTCGTGGACGGTCGCGATGTCCCAGCGCGCCGCCACGTCCGCCGCCCGCGAGCGTGTGCGCGAGGCGATCGCGCCGACCTTGAAGCCGGCCATCCTATAGGCCGCCAGATGGCACTCGGCCATGATCATGCCGGCGCCGATGCAGCCGATCACATAGCCCTTCTCGCGGACCGTCACGTCGGGATGAAATCCCATCGAATCCGTCATCGAACCCTCCCCTTACCGGAATTCTGAATGAGACAGGGCCCTCCCGGCCCTGTCGAAGAAATGCATGCGCGCGGGATCGCAGGCGAGCGAAACGAGGCTGTCCGGTCGAATGGCCGGCTGGCCGCGCATCAGCGCCCGCATCTTTACCGCCCCGCTATCGAGCGTCACCACGGTATGCCCGCCGAGCGGCTCCACCTCGAACACGCGCACCTGCCCGCTTTCACCGGCACCGACCTTCAGGTCCTCCGGCCTGATGCCGATGCCGACGGCGCCATTGGGAACACGGGCCGGATCGAGCCGCAAGGCCCCGGAGGCCGCAGCCGGACCGTTTGCGCTCTCGATTTCCAGCATGTTCATGGCCGGCGAACCGAGCAGGCCGGCCACGTAGCTGCTGGCCGGCTTGTCATAGATGGAAAGCGGCGCATCGATCTGGCGGATCACACCGTTTTCCAGGATCGCCATGCGGTCGGCGACCGACATCGCCTCTTCCTGGTCGTGGGTGACGTAGACCAGCGTATGGCCGAGCTCCTGCTGGATGCGCTTCAGCTCCACCCGGGTTTCCTCGCGCAGCCGGGCATCGAGCGCCGAGATCGGATCGTCCATCAGATAGGCCACGGGATCACGCACCAGCGCCCTGGCGATCGCGACGCGCTGGCGCTCTCCGCCGGAGAGATGCGCCGGCAGTTTGTGGAGGAGGTGCGTGATATGCAGCTTTTCCGCGACGGCGGCGACGCGTCCGGCGATCTTCTCCGGCGCCACCTTCCGCTCCACCAGCGGGAAGCGCACGTTCTCGCCCGCCGTCATGTGCGGAAAGAGCGCGAGGTTCTGAAACACCATGGCGACGTTGCGCTCTGCCGGCGAGACATGGTTGATCAGCCGGCCATCGATGCGGATCTCGCCCTCGTCAGGCGTTTCGAGCCCGAGGATGAGCTTCAGGATCGTCGACTTGCCTGATAGCGGCGGGCCGAAGAAGCAGAAGAACTCGTTGTCACGGATCTCGAAGCTCGCGCGATCGACGGCGGTCTTCGCCCCATAGCGCTTGGTGACATTGTCGAAGCTGATCGTCGCCATCTCAAGCCTCCCTGATCGCCTGGCCCGTGCCGGCGCTGAACAGCCGGATGCCTTCACCGGCGATGCTGATCCGGGCGAGCTTGCCGGCCTCGGCGCCCTCGCCGTTCTCGACAACGGCCTTGGCAAGCGTCGTATCCGTGCCGAAGTGCAGCGTGGTGCGCGGACCGATCCGCTCGACGAAGAGGACCGGCAGCGAAATGCCCTGGCCGTCCGGTTCGATCGAGACCTGCTCAGGCCGGAAGCCGAACCAGACTTCGCCTTCGTTCGCCTTGCGCACGGCAGCGGCAAGACCCGCGGGCAGCGCCGGCGAGAGGCCGAGAACGCCGAGATCGACGCGGAGACCGAGATCGCTCTCGACCGGCCTGCCCTTTATGAGGTTCATGCCGGGCGAGCCGATGAAGTTGGCCACGAAGATGTTGGCCGGGTGGTTATAGACCTCGAGCGGGGTTCCGACCTGCTGCAGCACGCCATGATCCATGACCGCGATGCGGTCGGCCATGGTCATCGCCTCGAGCTGATCGTGGGTAACGTAGACCATGGTCTGCCGGAACTGCCGCTGCAGGTGCTTGAGCTCGGTCCGCATGACGGCGCGGAAGGCGGCATCGACATTCGAGAGCGGTTCGTCGAGCAGGAAGATCGCCGGCTCGACGATTGCCGAGCGGCCGATCGCGAGACGCTGCAGGATGTTGACCGATAGCTTGGCCGAGGGCTTGTCCAGCAGGTCGGAGAGCTGCAGAAACTCGGCGATTGCCTTGACGCGGCGGTCGATCTCCGCGGATGGCGTGCCACGGACCTTGAGGCCATAGGCGAGGTTCTGGCGCACCGTCATGTGCGTGAAGATCGCGTAGTTCTGGAAGACGAAGCCCACGCCGCGCCGGCCCATGGGCACGTCCAGCATGTCGCGTCCGTCGAACAGGATGCGCCCGCTAGACGGCTGCTCCATGCCGGCGATCATGTTCATGGTCGTGGATTTGCCGCAGCCCGAGGGGCCTAGGAGCGCCATGAACTCGCCGTCTTCGATCGAAAGGTCCATGGTCTTCAGGGCCTGGAA
>CAMFHT010000141.1 GCA_945952245.1 uncultured Rhizobium sp.
ACGTTGTCGAGGAAGTAGCGGTCGTGGGTGATCATCAGCACGGCGCCCGGATATTCGCGCAGGTGCTTTTCCAGCCAGGCAATCGTCTCGGCGTCGAGATGGTTGGTCGGTTCGTCGAGCAGCAGCAGGTCGGGCTGGGCGAGCAGCAGCTTGCAGAGCGCCACGCGGCGCTTTTCACCGCCAGAAAGGCTCTCGACGCCGCTTTCGCCCGGCGGGCAGCGCAGCGCTTCCATGGCCATGTTGACCTGGCTTTCCAGATCCCAGAGGTTCTGGCTGTCGATGATGTCCTGGAGCTTGGCGCCCTCTTCCGCGGTTTCGTCGGAATAGTTCATCATCAGCTCGTTGTAGCGGTCGATGATCGCCTGCTTCGGGGCAACGCCTTCCATGACGTTCTCGAAGACGGTCTTCGAGGCGTCGAGCTGCGGCTCCTGCGGCAGATAGCCCAGCGTTGCGCCATCGGCGAGCCAGGCTTCGCCGGTGAACTCCTTGTCGAGGCCGGCCATGATGCGCAGCACGGTGGACTTGCCGGCGCCGTTCGGGCCGAGGATACCGATCTTGGCATCCGGGTAGAAGGATAGATGAACGTTCTCCAGCACCTTCTTGGCGCCATAGGCCTTGTTGAGGCCGGACATGTGATAGATGAACTGACGTGCCATGGACCTGAAACGCTCCGTGTCGATGGGGTGAATTGGAAGTTGCGCGCTATGTAGGCGAAATGCGGGCTGGGAGCAATGCTGGCGTGGGGGAAGATGGCGGCGTGGAAGCACGTTTATCCCCGGTCCCATTGCACTTCGCGTGGAAATCGCCTTTGCTGCCGTCTCGCCACCCATCCCACCCCGGAGCCATCATGTTCCTCGACACCCGCCGCCTGAAGAGCCCGACCGGCGCGAACCTCGCCTATCATCATCAGGAAGCCGAAGGCACGGCCCGAGGGGTGATTTTGATCAGCCACGGGCTTGCCGAACACTCGAAACGCTACCGCCGCCTTGCCGAGGCGCTCGCACCGCTGGGCTACCACGTCTACGCCCATGACCATCGCGGCCATGGCGAGACCACGGCCCCCGATGCGCCGATCGGGCGGTTCGCGGCGAAGAACGGTGTCGATGCTGTCATCGCCGACGTCAAGGCCATGCGCGATCATGCGGGAGAGCGGCATCCGGGGCTGCCCGTCATCCTCTTCGGCCATTCCATGGGCGGGCTGATCAGTCTCAACACCGTGGTCACCCATCCCGATGCCTTTGCCGGCGCAACGGTCTGGAACAGCAATTTTGCCGTCGGCCCGCTCGGGCGCGTGGCGCAGGGCATCCTTGCGACCGAGCGCATGTTTCTGGGCTCCGACGTGCCGAGCGCGCTCCTGCCCAAGCTCACCTTCGAGGCATGGGGCAAGAGCATTTCGGGCCATCGCACGCTCTTCGACTGGCTGAGCAACAAGCCCGAGGAAGTGGATGCCTATGTGGCCGATCCGCTTTGCGGCTTCGATGCCAGCGTCTCGCTCTGGCAAGATATATTTGAGCTCAGCTTCCGCGCTTTGAGGCCGCAATGGCTGTCGCGGCTTCGGGCCGATTTCCCCTTGAATCTCGTCGGCGGCGGGCAGGATCCGGCGACGGACAAGGGAAAAGCCATCCTCTGGCTCTCGAATCGTTTGAAGAAAGCGGGATTCTCCCGTATCTCTACCGAGATATATCAGACCGCCCGGCACGAGACGCTGAACGATGTCGTGGCGGAAACGGCGGTCCGGAATTTTGCCGCCTGGTGCGGCCAGGTGACGGCACAGGCCTGAGGGTCCGCAGACGAGTGAAGGACTGCCGCTGATGAATGCGAAAACAGGCAAGGCGGCGATCATGAAGACGAATAGCGTCCCGCGGCGCGCCGACAACGTGGCGCTCGGCATGGGCGTGATGCTGATCTCGGTGCTCGTCGCGCCGCTGATCGACGTCTTTTCCAAGCTCGCCGCCGTTCACATGCCCTCCGCCGAGGTAACCTTCTTCCGCTTCCTCTTCCAGTCGATCCTGATGCTGCCTCTGGTGCTGTGGAACGGCTCCTGGCGACAGTTCAGCTGGAAGCTCACGGGCTATCACGCGCTGCGCGGCGGCATTCTCTGCGTCTCCATGATCGCGTTCGTCACCTCGCTGACGGCCATGGCGCTCGCCGATGCGATCGCGATCTTCTTCGTCGAACCGATCATCCTCACCATCCTCGGCAGCGTCTTCCTTAAGGAAACCATCGGCTGGCGGCGCTATGTCGCCTGCGCGGTCGGTTTCCTCGGCGCCATGATTATCATTCGCCCGAGCTTCGAGGAGATCGGCTGGGTTGCGCTGCTGCCCGTCGTCACCGCGGTCGGCATCGCCGTCTTTGCCTTGCTCACCCGCGTGCTCGCGCATCGGGAGGAAGCGTCCTCCATGCAGTTCCAGACGGGCATATGGGGCGGCGTGTTCAGCCTGCTGATCCTCGCAGCCGGCAACGGCACCGGGTCCGCGATTTTCGATCCGGTCGTGCCGAGCCTCGATGCAGTCCTGCTCGCGCTCGGCGTCGGCATCTGGGCCACCTTTTCGGGCTTCCTTGCCGTCTATGCCTATCGCAATGCGCCGGCTTCCACGCTGGCGCCGCTTCAATATTTCGAAATCGTCTGCGCCACCATCTTCGGCTGGCTGGTCTTCCACGATTTCCCTGATGTCCTCAAATGGCTGGGGATTGCGATCATCATCGCCTCCGGCCTCTACATCATCTGGCGCGAGCGGGTGACGGCGGCCCGCAAGGCGGCACAGGCAGCGGACAGCGTCTTCACACCGTGATGCGCGCTGCCCCTTGATCTTCATCAACGCGAACCGGGAGGGTTTGCGGCAGATGACAGGCATGCATGAGGAGGCCTCTGATGGCCCGAGGGAGAGAAAAGACCGATGAAGAAGACCGGCGGACAACTGATCGTGGAGGCCCTGAAGGCCAATGGCGTGAAGCGCGTCTCCTGCGTGCCCGGCGAAAGCTATCTGGCCGTGCTCGACGCGTTGCATGACAGCGACATCGGCGTGCTCGTCTGCCGCCAGGAAGGCGGCGCGGCCATGATGGCGGATGCCTGGGGAAGATTGACCGGCGAACCCGGCATCTGCATGGTCACCCGCGGTCCCGGCGCGACGAACGCCTCTGCCGGCCTGCACATCGCCCGGCAGGATTCCGTGCCGATGATCCTCTTCATCGGCCAGGTGCAGCGCGACGCTCGCGAGCGCGAGGCCTTCCAGGAGGTCGAATATCGCCGCGCCTTCACGGAATTCGCGAAATGGGTGGGCGAGATCGACGACGCCCGCCGTATTCCGGAATTCGTCACCCGCGCCTTCTCCGTCGCCACCTCCGGCCGCCCGGGCCCGGTCGTGCTCTCCCTGCCGGAGGACATGCTGACGGACGAAGTCGAAGCCGTTGATGCCCGCCATTACCGCCCGGTCGAGGCGCATCCCGGCACCCGGCAGATCGAGACGCTGAAGGGCCTGCTCGAACAGGCGAAGCGGCCGCTCGCGATCCTCGGCGGCACGCGCTGGTCGGCGCGAGCCGTCGCGGCGTTCCAGGACTTCGCCACCCGCTGGAAGCTCCCGGTCTCCTGCTCCTTCCGCCGGCAGATGCTGTTCGACCATCTGCACCCCTCCTATGCCGGCGACAGCGGCATCGGCGTCAACCCGGCGCTCGCGAAGGAGATCAAGGATGCGGACCTGCTGCTGCTGATCGGAGGGCGCTATTCCGAAATGCCGTCGTCCGGCTACACGCTGATGGACATCCCCTATCCGCAGCAGAGGCTCGTGCACGTCCATCCCGATCCCGACGAGCTCGGCCGCGTCTACCGGGCGGATTTGCCGATCGCGGCAGCGCCGAAGGACTTCGTCGCCGCGCTTGCGGGTCTCTCGCCGTCAGCCGAGCCCGTCTGGGCAACCCGCACCGAGATCATGCACTCCGCCTATCTCGCCTGGTCCACGCCGCCGAAGACGGGTCCGGGCATGGTGCAGATGGGGCCGATCATGGAATGGATCGAGGCGAACACGGCAGCCGACACGATCTTCACCAACGGCGCCGGCAATTATGCCACCTGGGTGCACCGCTTCCACCGCTTCCGTGCCTTCGAGACACAGGCAGCACCCTGCTCCGGCTCCATGGGCTACGGCCTGCCGGCGGCAGTGGCGGCGAAGCAGCTCTTCCCCGATCGCGAGGTCGTCTGCTTCGCCGGTGATGGCTGCTTCATGATGCACGGGCAGGAATTCGCCACCGCCGTCCGCTATGGACTGCCGATCATCACGGTCCTGGTCAACAACGGCATCTACGGCACCATCCGCATGCATCAGGAGCGCGAATATCCCGGCCGCGTCTCCGGCACCGGCCTCACCAACCCCGACTTCGCCGCCTTCGCCCGCGCCTATGGCGGCCATGGCGAGACGGTGGAGCGCACGGAAGAGTTCGCCGACGCGTTTCTGCGCGCCCGCGCCAGCGGCAAGCCGGCAATCATCGAGGTGAAACTCGATCCGGAAGCGATCACGCCGACACGGACGCTGAGCCAGATCAGGGACAGGGTGTGAATGCCCCTCCCGCCCCTTGCGGGCGGGAAAGCAAAATCGAGGAGTTAGTCGCGAAGCGGCTAAACCTCGAATTTTGCAAGGGCGGGGGTAGGTTAGCGAGCAACAGCGAGCGCTTGCTCCTGAGCCGAGACCCCCGCTCTTGGAATTTCTAACACTTAGCCCTCGCGGGCTAAGATGCTGAAATTCCATTCTCACCCGCCAAGGGCGAGAAACACGATCAAAGCGCCGCCGTTACGATGAACTCGACCTTGTAATCCGGGGTCGCGAGCGCGCCCTGAGAGGTGGCGCGGGCGGGGGTGTTGTTGGGGTCGACCCAGGCTTCCCAGACCGCGTTCATTTCGGCAAAGGTGGACATGTCAGAGAGATAGATGATGGTCTGCAGGATCTTCGACTTGTCGGTACCGGCAAGAGCCAGCAGGCGATCGACTTCAGCAAGAGCGGAGCGGCTCTGCTCGGTCACGGAGGCGCCCTCGCCCACCTGGCCGGCGAGGTAGACGGTGTTGCCGTGGACGACGGCCTGGCTCATGCGGCGGCCGGCTTCGATGCGCTTGATGGTCATGATACGCTCCTTGAGTGCTTGGTATCAGTTACGGATATGGGCGGTCTGCTGGTAGATCGCGGTGGAGCGGGCGCCGGAGCGGCAATAGCCGAGCATCGGGCGCTGCATCGTATCCAGCGCATCCACCATGGCGCGCACGGCATCGGGGGTCACGCCCATGGGCCCGACCGGAATGTGGGTGATTTCGAGGCCGAGCTCCTGCGCCCGTGCGGCAATGGCGGCGAAGTCCGGCTGATCCGGGGATTCATGGTCGGGGCGGTGGCAGACCACGGACTTGAAGCCCAGCGCCTTGATCTGGTCGAGGTCCTCGGGCGTGATCTGGCCTGAGACGGAGTATTCAGAATTGACTTCGCGGATATCCATGGGAGGTCCTCCACCGTTTGAAAGGTCACCGGTGGTTTAAAGCCGGGGCCGGCCCCCGTCAACGCGGGATCGGCTCAACCTTCGGCGGAGAAGGAAAAGCGCAGTGCATAAGCCCTCGCCTCGCCGGGCTGCAGCAAGTCCATCTCACCCGCCGCCTTCAGGACCGGGCGCTTCTCCAGGCGATGGCTGCAGGGCTCGATGCCGAAGACGTGGATGCCCGGCTGGCGATTGCGCCAGAACTGCAGCTGCGGCAGCGTCGAGACATCGAAGCCGACGGTGAGCGTGAGGTTCGAAGCGCCCGGAACCGGTCCCATCTTCACGGTTGCAAAGCCGTCCGCTTCGGCGACATCCTCGACTGGCAGGCAACGCACACTGACTTCGCTCTCGTCGAAATCCCAGGAGAGGCCGCCGTCCTCGAACATCCGGCCCGCAAACCGCGTCTCCGGTCCGAACAGCCGTGTGCCGATGTTCATGTGGTAGAGCATCATCGGCGGGAAGGCCTTTGCGCCGGTGTTTTCCAGGCGGTCGTTCAAGTGCACCACGCCCGCGGCATCGATCCGCCATTCCCGATGAAGGACGGCCTCGCCACCATCGGCGAGCTTGACCGGCACGCGTGCGCTGCAAGCGGACCCATCGTCGCTGATCTTCACATCGAGAGCAGGATGCGCGGCGAAGGAGCCATGAAGCGGGTAACGCCCCTCCCCCTCGTCCAGCGGCTCGGGATGGCCGCGGTGATCCGGGCCGGCCGTAAACAGGAAGCCTTCGAGCGCGTAGAAGATGCGGGCGTCGCCATCGTCCACCACGTCCTTGCCCGGCGCCCAGTCCGCACCGCCGGCAAAGACGGAGCGAAGGTCGAGGACCGAGGTCGGGTCGAGCCACACACTTGGGCCTCCGGCCCTGGCGATCTCGATTTCCCTGATTTCACGCTCCACCATGGTCCGTCTCCCTCACCTGATTTGCCGGGCGACAATAACGGCCGGCGCGGACAGCGCAATGGCCTGCTGCAGACGGATCTTTTGGCGCCAAAGGACGTTCTTCCCATGAGGGCCATGAATGGTCCGTCTGACATGGTAATCGCGTGAAATTATGATTGTTTCGGAGGAATTAAAACTTTGTTCACCGAGTTTTCACGATTACCACATTAGCGTCGAAATTCATGTGTTTTAGCCTTAACGAACCGTGAATGATGGATTGACCGTTATGCGTAGCGCGCCTCGACTTCTGCTTCTAGCCCTTATGGCCTTCTCGGCCCCGCTCGCGGCGACGTCCGCGCGGGCACAGGATGCCTATGCGCGCGGCGAGGTGGTGCTGGTCGCACCCGATGGCACTCTCCTGGATTACGTGCCGGCACCCGACGAAGTGATCGTCCGCTACAACCGCGCCGGCCAGCGCGTGCTGATCGACCGATACGGCCAGCTGATCGCGGTCGAGGTACCGGCGGACCGCTATTTCAACAATGGCATGCCCGGAGTGGACGACGGCAGCGGCTATGCCCGACGCGACGGCTATCCGCGGGACGGCTATGACCAGGGTTCCGATTCGGCAGGCGTCGATGCCGACCCCGATTTTTCGACCGGCTCCATTCCGGAGGCAGTAACGCGCGAGCCGCTGCCGGATGACGGCCTGCCGCCGCAGGATGGCCTGCAGCCGGATCAGCAGGCAGCCGTCGATCCCGGCATTTCCTCCGGCGATCCGAATGCGACTGGCCTTGCCATTCCACCGGAAGCGGCGGCCCCGATCACCACGAAGAACAAGATGGAGATTGCGGCCCTTCAGGTGCTGCTCGACCGGGGTGCCTCCTCCCCCGGTGTCATCGACGGCAAGAACGGCTCGAACGTCGCGAAGGCCCTTGCAGCCTGGGAACAGGTGAATGGCGAGCATCTCGACCCGAACAACACCGAGGACATTCTTGAGCGCCTGCGCCTGTCCGGCGGTCTGCCTTTCGTGTCCTACACGATCACGCCCGCCGATGCGGCAGGTCCCTATGTGGCCGAGATTCCCGAGGATTACTCGCAGAAGGCGCTGCTTCCCGGTCTGAACTTCACCTCTGTCACCGAAATGCTGGCAGAGCGCTTCCACATGGACGAGGCCTTCCTCAAGGAGATCAATCCCGGTGTCGACTTCACCGTTCCCGGCTCCACCATCAAGGTCGTCAATCCCGGCGAGCCGAAGACCGGTACCGTGACCCGTATCCTTGCCGACAAGGCCCGCAAGCAGGTCTTCGCCTATGGCGAGGACGGGAAACTGATCGCCGCCTATCCGGCCAGCATCGGCTCCTCCGATACGCCCTCGCCCTCCGGCATCGTGCAGGTGCAGCGCATCGCCTTCAATCCCGGCTACACCTACAACCCGAAGATCAACTTCCAGCAGGGCAAGAACGACAAGATCCTGAACATCCCCCCGGGTCCGAACGGCCCGGTCGGCACGGTCTGGATCGCGCTTTCGAAGCCCACCTACGGCATCCACGGCACGCCGGAGCCCTCCAAGATCGGCAAGACCCAGAGCCACGGCTGCATCCGCCTCACCAACTGGGATGCGACCGAGCTCGGCAAGATGGTCAAGGCCGGCGTGACTGTGGAATTCGTAGACTGACGACGAGCAAGCCTCAGGCGGCGGGATCGAGCGCCTTGCCGACCTTTGGCTGCAGCGAAATGTTCATAGCCTGCAAGACTTTAAGTATCGTGGCAAATTCCGGATTGCCCTCGCCGCTCAGCGCCTTGTAGAGCGCGGCACGGCTCATGCCGACATCACGGGAGAGCTGACTCATGTTCCGTGCGCGCGCGACGGTTCCCAGACACCTTCCGATGAAAGCAGGGTCACCGGTTTCAAATGCCGCAACCAGGTATTCCTCAACCGCTTCGTCGGTATCCAAAAGTTCGGCACTGTCATAGGGCGTGATTCCGGACATCACAATTCACCTTTCCTGATCATGCGCGCGAGTTCCTTGGCTCGGGCGATGTCTCTGGTCTGACTGGATTAGTCTCCCCCGCAGAGAAGGATCACGACGACCTTTCCCTTCATTGTGAAGTACACCGTATAGCCAGGTCCATAGTCTATCTTCAACTCGCTGACACCTTCGCCAACAGGAGCAGCATGTCCGGGATTTCCCGATGCGAGGCGATCGATCTGTATGGCCACCCGGGCGGCGGCCCGCCTGTCCTTCAACAGGCGCGCCCAAGCCAGGAACTCATCGGTCTTTTCGATCAGCAGCATGGTTGACTGTACTCTACAGAGTACACTTCTTCAAGCACAGTCTCGGTCGAAAGCAAAGAGGACCGGTCGCCCCCGCGCCGGTCCTCTTCGTGCCATCATGACAGTCTGGGTTCACGCAGCCCTGCGGCCCATGCGGAAGAAGGTGCGATGTTGCGGACGCTGGCTCGTGCGCACCGGCAGCAGGCTCATCACCTCATGGGCAAGCGCCTGGGCATTTTCCTGGGCGCGGTCGAGATTGCTGATGCGGGCCGGGTCCATGCCGTAGAGATTGCCGCCGCAATCGAAGATGTCGCGGAAGGCGGCGCGCTCGGCAATCGTGGTGTTGAGCACGTTGACGCCGCGGGCTTCGAGGACGGCCTTGACGGTGCTCAGCGCACGGGTCGTGACCATGGCGCTGACGCGCGTCAGAACCACCGAATGCTGGATGGCGATGCCGGCCTTGTCCTGCAGCAGGCGGATGAGATCGAGGATCTGCGCCGCACCGCGGGCATCCATGGCACAGCCCTGGACGGGAATGAGCACGTGATCGGAAAGGCCGAGCGCCGTGGTTACCAGCGCATCGCGGGCGCCGGCGAGGTCGATCACGAAATAATCCGTCTGCGCCTTCATCTCGAGGATGTGATAGGGCAGCGACGTCGCGGTGACCTCGGAAATGACGGTGAGGTTGTCGAGCTTGCCGGTCACGTCGGCCCAGCTAGTGATCCAGCGCTGCGGATCCGCATCGAGAATGACGACGCGATTGCCCTGCCGCGCCAGTTCCGTCGCCAGAATGAGCGCAGCCGTCGTCTTGCCCGCCCCGCCCTTGGCATTGGCCAGTGAAATGATTGCCATTGTTTTTCGCCCCTGAATGAAAGACCGGAGCCAGGTCATAGCTCTCTCGAAGGCACCCGGTCACTTGATGCCCTTTGGTAGACACAGTCTTGCCGACTATGGTTAACGGAAGCTTAATCCGGTGATATTACTTTATAAGGTAAGATTTATAATATATTCGGGAGCAGGCAGTTAGCAGATGTCAATTTGGTGGGTCGGGGAGTGCCAGAGGTGCCGGTGCAATAGGGCTGATGCTGCGGAGGGTACCCCCCTCTGCCTTGCCAGGCATCTCCCCCTCAAGGGGGG
>CAMFHT010000142.1 GCA_945952245.1 uncultured Rhizobium sp.
ATCGCTGCTTTAAATGCATAGTCTTCGGATAGCTTAAAGCGTTGAGAAATCTGCTTAGTCGCCATCCAACCAAACCAAACCGGCCCACCAACGCTTAGAACAGAAAACAACGCATAAGAAAGCAACTTCCATGGTTCTGTAACATTATTTCTCAAAAGTTGATCGATGTGGTAGAAATTGTAACTCCCAATGCACATAGCGACAAATAGAGATCCAGCGAGCAATGCAACCCAAATCCGCATGGACTGTGAAAGATTTAGGCTTTTATCTTGGAATGATTTTGATAGTGATAGGGAATTAAGTGAACCGAAAAGAGCAGAACTCCTTTCCAAGAGATCATTTATGAGAGCTGAGCGCGTTTCTGTTTCGTCAACGATTCTTCCAGCGGCCTCGACTTTTTGATCCATAAGCGCCATATGTCCAGTGGCTCGGTTTGATATATTTTTTAGCTGTGTCTCTGCGTCTTTCAAATCTTGTAAAGTACTTGGTAGATTATTAGCCAGTTGTTGCGCCTGTTGAATGTCTGCAATTGCTCTTTGCACATTCTGGAGCTCAGATTCTACTCTTGATAAAGTTGAGTCAGCTCTCTGAACGCGCTGAAAAAGGTTTGGCGGTAGCCTGTCAGGTGGTATGACTTTCCAATCAAAATTAGCTGAAAAAAACACATCTATGTAATTCAATAAATAGAAATATGTGGGCAGTGCCGTGCTGATATTACCATTAAAGAAATAGGGGAGGGAAATGGATTTGAACTGATTTAATGAGTTTTCGATCGCTTCAATTGGTGGTAGGAGATCAGCGCTAATAGTCTCTATTTGTATTGAGCTGACTTTAGCGGATAGACTTCTTGCCAACTCTCCGAGTTGCCTCAGGTTCAACGCTGGAAAGTTCCAGCCATTTACCGCTACCAGCGTCTGGCTGTACAAATCTGCACCAGCCTGTGTTGTTATGAGTTGATGTGCACACTCATCCAGATGCAAAATGATTTTTGAAAGAGCTGTAGACATGGGCCACCTTTTACGAAGGTCTAACGAATATAGCAAATTCTAATAAAAAACAAACTAAAATATCTGTTTCTGAAACAGGTCAGACGGAAAGATTTACTCCCCCCTACCGCACACTCCCCACCTTGCCCGGATCGGTCACGGTCGCCGTCGTTTCGCCTCTCAGGCTCTCCGCGATTTCGTGGATGAGGCGGGTGGCGTCGGCGGAGAGGGAGCGGGGGCGTTTGAGCGGGGGCATGGGCGGGGGCGCGCCGTCCTTGGTTTCTGCCACCTTGGCGCCTTCGTCCGGGGCTTCGCCTTCCGGTTCTGCTGGCATGGGGTTGTCGATGCCGGGGATGGGTTTCAGCTCTATGCCCTGGTGGGCATAATCCATCAGCCGCTTGAAGGTCATGGCGGGCAGCGAGCCGCCGGTCATGTTGTTGGACGAGGTATAGTCGTCGTTCCCGAACCAGACGGCGGTGGTGTAATTGCCGGTGAAGCCGATGAACCAGGCGTCACGATAGGCCTGGGTCGTGCCCGTCTTGCCGCCCACCACGATGCCGTGGTCGAGGGCTGCCTTGCGGGCCGTGCCGATCACGGGGATCTGCGTCAGCATCTGGTTCATGTAGGCATTGGCCTTTTCCGAGAGAACGCGCTTCGGCGCGGGCTCGTCCCGGTTGAAGTCATAGACCGCGCGGCCGTCGTCGGAGAGGATCTGGGTGATGCCGTGGCGGCGCGATTGCACGCCGCCCGCCGGGAAGACGGCATAGGCCGTCGCCTGGTCCAGCACCGTCACTTCGGACGTGCCGAGCGGAATGGTCTTGTCGCGGCGGATCGGAGTCTCCACGCCGAAGGCCTTGGCCATGTTGACGATCGCATCGATACCGAGCACGTCCTTGGCAAGGATGACGGGAATGGTGTTGATGGATTTCGCGATCGCCACCGTCAGCGTCACCGGGCCGGAATGGGCGTCGTGATAGTTGCGCGGGCTCCAGCCCCGCCAGGTCACGGCCCGGTCGGTTACGACGGTATCGGGCGTCATGCCGTGTTCCATCGCGGCGGAATAGGTGTAGATCTTGAAGGAGGAACCCGGCTGGCGCAGCGCCTTCGTCGCGCGGTTGAACTGGCTTTCGCCGTAATCGCGCCCGCCCACCATGGCGCGCACGCCGCCGCCGTTCTCGATCATCACGAGCGCGCCCTGCTTCACGCGGTAGCTCTCGCCATATTCGCGCAGGCTGTTCTCCACGCTCTCTTCCGCCGCCTGCTGCAGGCCCATGTCGATGGTGGTGCGCACCGTCAGCGTGCGCTCCGGGAAGCGGCTCGAGAGGCGCTGCACCTCGTCGAAGGCCCAGTCGAGGAAGAAGTCGGGCGAGGTCACCGTGCCGCGGTCGACCACGTTTGCCGGGTTGCGCCGCGCGGCCACCACCTGGCCCTCCGACATCAGCCCGCCCTGCACCAGGTTGGTCAGCACCTCGTTGGCGCGGGCGCGGGCGGCGGGCAGGTTCACGTGCGGGGCATATTTGGTCGGCGCCTTGAAGAGGCCGGCCAGCATGGCCGCCTCCGCGAGGTTCACGTCGGTGATGTTCTTGCCGAAATAGAATTTCGCCGCCGCCGCCGCGCCGAAGGTGCCGCCGCCCATATAGGCTCGGTCGAGATAGAGGCGCAGAATCTCCCGCTTGGAAAGGTTCGCCTCCAGCCAGAGCGCCAGAAAGGCTTCCTTCACCTTGCGCTCCAGCGAGCGCTCGTTGGAGAGGAAGAGGTTCTTCGCCAGCTGCTGCGTCAGCGTCGAGCCGCCCTGCACCACCTCGCCGGCGCGGGCATTCTCGCTCATGGCGCGGATGAGGCCGAGGAAATCGATGCCGAAATGGTCGAAGAAGCGGCGGTCTTCGGTTGCCAGCACGGCCTTCACGAAGTGGTCCGGCAGCGCCTCGATCGGCACGCTGTCCTCATGGATGATGCCGCGGTGGCCGATCACGTTGCCGTAGCGGTCGAGGAAGGTGACGGCGAAATCGCCGCGGTTGCGCCAGTCTTCCTTGGTCGCTTCCATGGAAGGCTGGGCGAGCGCCAGCATCAGCACCGCGCCGACGGTGCCCCAGGTCGCGGCCTCGCCCAGAAGCTCGAAAAGCACCCGCCACAGGCCGCGCACCTTGAACCGGCGGAAGAAGATGGTCACATCCTCCCACCAGTCCATGAAGGCATAGCCCGCATTCCACAGCGTGGAATCGATCCAGCTGTCGACGCGCAGCGCCAGGAAGCGGCGGCGTCTTTCTGGCTTGCGGGGAGGGGTGTTTTCCGTCACGCCGGTTCAACTTCCGATCACGATCACCGGATGCGCCTTGACCTCGGGGCCTTTTGGGGCCAGAGCCACGGGCTTCGAGTTCCTGAAGCATCCTACTCACCCGATCATTGGGCGATTTGGTTGCAAAGGACAAGTCTCGCGATCATTGCGCGGGCAAATAGTTTTCAAGGTGTGTCGGCTTTGCCGACGGGAGAACAGGGCCATGGCGGAACTGCCGTTCTGGAAGGCGAAGAGTTTGGAAGAGATGACGCCCGGCGAGTGGGAAAGCCTGTGCGATGGCTGCGGGCTCTGCTGTCTCAACAAGCTCGAGGACTGGGATACGGGCGATGTGGTGTTCACCTGCGTCGGCTGCCGTCTGCTGGATGGTGATACGGGCCGCTGCAAGTCCTACGAGAACCGCAAGGAGATCGTGGAGGACTGCATCCAGCTGACGCCGGAGGAGGTTCGCTCGATCAAGTGGCTTCCCCCCACCTGCGGCTATCGCCTGGTGCGCGACGGCGAGGACCTGAAATGGTGGCACCCGCTCGTCTCGGGCGATCCGGAGACGGTGCACGAAGCCGGCATTTCCGTGCGCGGGCGGACGGTGAACGAGGAAGCGGTCGAGATCGAGGACTACGAGGATTACGTGGTCGACTGGCCGCTCACCGCCGGCAACGGGCAGTAACCGCCCCGCCTTCCATCGGCGATCGACACCTTCCAGCGGTTCGCAAATGCCGCTTGCACCGACACTTCGTTTCGCTATTCTTCCGTTTACGGAAGATGCGGGAAGGGGAGCCCGCATCGTCGTCATGGGAGGAACCATGTTCGATTATGTCATCGTCGGCGGCGGGTCCGCGGGCTGCGTTCTCGCTGCGCGCCTCTCGGAAGACCCCTCCGTGCGGGTCTGCCTGCTGGAGGCTGGCGGCAACGGGCGCGATCTCGTGATGCGCGTGCCGATCGGTGTCGTCGGCACCGTGCCCGGCCATATCCGCTCCGCCAACTGGCGGTTCGAAACGGTGCCGCAGCCGGGGCTCGGAGGGCGCAAGGGCTACCAGCCGCGCGGCAAGGGGCTCGGCGGGTCCAGTTCCATCAATGCCATGCTCTATGTCCGCGGCCATCGCCGCGATTACGACGAATGGGCGGCGCAGGGCTGCACCGGCTGGAGCTTCGACGATGTGCTGCCCTATTTCCTGAAGGCGGAGGACAACGAGCGCGGCGCTTCCGCCCTGCATGGCGTGGGCGGTCCGCTGCAGGTGGGCGATCCGCATTGGGCGCGGCCCATCAACGGCGATTTCATCCGGGCCGCCGAACAGGCGGGCTTCCACCACAACCCGGATTTCAACGGCGAGGAGCAGGAAGGCGTCGGCCTCTTCCAGGTCACCCAGTTCTGGCATGGCGAGCGAACGGGCGAGCGCTGCTCGACGGCGGCGGCCTATGTCCATCCGGCATTTAACCGGCCCAATCTTTCCGTTCTTACCGGCGCCATGGCAACGCGCGTGATCCTTTCGGCCAAGCGGGCGATCGGCGTCGCCTATAGCCGCGGTGGAACGGAGGAGGAGGTCATGGCGTCACGGGAGGTCATCCTCTCCGGCGGCGCCTTCCTCTCGCCACACCTGCTCATGCTCTCCGGCATCGGGCCCGGGTCGAGCCTTCAGAAGCAGGGGATCGCTGTTGTGGCGGACAGCCCGCAGGTCGGGCGCAATCTGCAGGACCATCTCGATGTCATCTTTTCCTGGCGCTCGCGCAATCCCGATCTCGTGGGCTTCACCCCGGGCGGAGCGGTTGCGATGACGAAAGCGGCTGCCGAATGGCGGCGGGCCGGCACCGGGCATCTGCGCACGACCGTGGCCGAAAGCGGCGGCTTCGTGAAGTCCAGACCCGAAATCGACCGGCCCGATCTGCAGCTGCATTGCCTCGTTGCCATGGTGGACGATCATGCGCGGAAGCAACATCTGGGCTATGGCTTCTCCCTGCATGCCTGCGTGCTCCGTCCTCATTCCCGCGGCGAGGTGCGGCTGCAGAGCAGCGACCCCATGGTCGCGCCGCTGATCGACCCGAAATTCCTGTGGGATGACCGCGATGAAGACCTGCTGCTCGACGGCGCGAAGATCATCCGCCGCATTGCCGAGGCGGAGCCCCTGAGGCGGCACATCGAACGGGAGCTCTACCCGCTCGCTGCCAGCGATGATGCGGCATTGCGCCAGCGCATCCGCGAGACCGCGGACACCATCTACCACCCTGTCGGCACCTGCCGCATGGGCAGCGATGCGCAGGCCGTGGTCGATCCGTCGCTGCGCGTGCGGGGTGTGGAGCGTCTGCGCGTGGTGGACGCCTCGGTCATGCCGCTGCTGATCGGCGGCAACACCAATGCGCCGACGATCATGATCGCCGAAAGGGCGGCAGACCTCATCAAGGCCGCCGCCCGGTGATCATCACTTGACGACGATGTTCACGTCCTCGGAACTGTAGGACGTCTCGGTGCTCCCTTCGTATTTCGGGAACGTCATGCCGATGCGGAAGCTGTCTGCACCCCTGTAGCCTTTGTCGGGGGTATAGAAGGCGCCCATCATGTGGCCCATGCGTCCCTTGCAGATGCCGGCATTGTCGCCAAGACGCGCCGCGATCCACTTGAAGCTCACGGTGCCATGCTTGGGCTTTACCGGCACCGTCATCTTCGGTTTGCCGATCAGATGGCAATCCTGCGTGTTGGCGGAGAAGGTGGCGATATTGCTCGTCCGATTTGCCGGGACGGTAATGGTTTCATCAAATGCCAGGGCTGCGCTGGACACCAGTGCAACGGCGCAAAATGCATGGAAGAATGATTTTCCGATCATAATGTTCTCCTTTGATGGAAAGGCGAGAGAAGTCCCTCGCTGCCATCTAGAGGCATTGACCATGGTAGCGTCAACAGAATATTAGGAAATACAAAATTAAATGATTTGGATTATGCATGATCCGTAGGGGATGGCGCAAATCCGCCTGTCCCCTCCGGCTCCGGGCGTCGCCAGTCACTTGACGACGATCGTCACGTCCTCGGTCGAATAGTCGTAGCCGTTGGCAAAGTCGTATTTCGGGAAGGCCATGCCGATACGGAACCGGTCTTCGCCGCGATAGCCCTTGTTCGGGGTGTAGTAGACGCCCATCATGTGGCCCTTCTTGCCCTTGCAGATGCCGGCGCTGTCGCCGAGCGTGCCGACGATCCACTTGAAGGTGACGGTGCCGTGCTGCGGCATCTTCGGCAGGGTCATCTTCGGCTTGCCGATGAGGTGGCAGTCGGGCGTGTTGGCGGTAAAGGTGGCAAAGCCGCTCGTGCGGTTGGCGGGCAGCGTGATCGGGTCATTCCAGGCTAGAGCCTCGGTCGATACCAGAAAAGCCATGGCCGCCGCGCAGAAAAGCTGCTTCTTCATTGTCTCGGTCTCCTCCATTGGCCGCGGATAGCGCAGCGCACAATAGCATCCAGGCGGGAGTCGAGGAGAAACGTCAATGTTTGGTTGAGGATATCAAGGGTCAAGTTTGGGTTCATCCCGTCGGCAATTGCGCCCACCTGTCGATGATCCTGCCGCCGGAATAGATCGCGAGCGGGCCGAATTGCTGCAGCACCGCCTCGCTCTGCGTCGGGCGCAGGAAGACGAGATCCCCGGGCGACAACCGGGTTTCGTCCGCCATGGTATAGAACTGCTGGTTGGAAGAGCGCCACCAGATCCTGCTCTCCGAAAGGCCGGGCGGGTAGACCGGCACGGCCATCCACGCGCCGCCATAGATGTAGCAGTTCCGCCTGGTAATCTTGCCAAGCATCCGGAAGAGGCGGGTCGCGAGATCCGATCCCGGCAGGCGCGTCGGCACGACCTTGAGTGCCGGCGTCGCGATGAAGGCGGCCGGCTCGAAGCCCTCGAGCGCGGGCGACTCGAAGGCCGTCGGCAGGACGAGCGCCGATCCGACGGAAACGTCGTTCGCCGGATAGTCCGGACCATAGGTCAGAAGCGTCAGGCTGCCGCCCGTATTGAGGATCTGCCGTTCGGTCGGGCCGAGGCAATCGAGGAAAGCCCGAAAGCGGCCGGAAACCCGCGCCTTCTCCCCCTTCGGTCCACCGGCAAAGAACGGAACCTGCGGAATATGCACTTCATAGGCCATCAGTCCCTCGATCTTGACGAATGGTTCGGTCCGCGCCCTGGCGGCGACCGCAGCAAGAGCCCCAGGGCTGTCGAGCCCGCCCCGGTGCAGGCCCACGTCCACCTCGAAGGCGATGCGCAGCACGGTGCCGATCTTGCGGGCAAGGGCGGAAAGGCTCTCCAGCCGTTCCGGTGTATCGACCAGCCAGACGACCCGCCGGCAAAGCGCTTCGCGCATCGGGCCATCGGCGCGGGCAAACTCCAGCTCCACGGCCTCGGTCGGCATGGGCTTGCCGAACAGGATCTCGGCCTGCGGAAACGCCGCCAGCACAGGCACCGTTATGCCCAGATGGAAGCTCATGATGCGATGGGTGGCGAGCGTCTGCATGACATGGCTGATGAGGGGAAGCGAGGGAAGCGACTTGTCCACCACGCGGGGCATGAGCTGCGGCGCGAGCCGCGATTTCAGGCGCTCCAGATTTCGGTCTAGGCGGTCGCGGTCGATCACGAGCGTGGGACGGAAGCAGCCGGCCTCCTTCAACGCCTTTTCGAGCCCGGCGAAATAGCTGTCTGTCATTCTCATGCTCCGAGGATGCGTGCAATGTAGGGCGAGACGAAGCGGCGTTCCGGATCGAACTCCCGGCGCACCTCCATGGCATCCCGGAAACGCGGATAGATGCCGGCAAAGTCCTCGGCAGTCAGGTTGTGCATCTTCCCCCAGTGCGGGCGGCCGTCATGGCGGCGGAAGATCCTTTCGGCCTCGCGCATGAAGGCGGTGGGGTCTTCCTTCGCGTCGTGATGCACGGCGATCGAGCAGGTTTTGCGGCGGTAGAAGGGGCTGAGCCAGAACTCGTCCGGCGCGACGCTGCGCACTTCCATCGGAAAATAGACTTCGGGGAACTGCCGTTCCGCCATGGTGATGATTTCGCGGAGCGCCTGGGCGCCGACTTCGTAGGGAAGGTGATATTCCATCTCGTTGAAGAGGGTGCGGCGATCGCTGGTATAGACGTTCTGCCACTCCTGCACATAGTCCTCTGCCGGCACCTTGCGCAGCGCCGAACCGATGAGCCTGCGCCGCAGCCACGGCGCGTAGGCGAGCGTGGTGCGAAGCGTCTTCAGGATCGCAAGCGATTCCTCGTCGTCCTCGGTCGGACGCTCGGTCGGCGCATCCTCCGAGAGGTCGCAGGTACAGAGCATGACATGGCCCGAAAAGGGGATGAAATAGAACTCGGCGGAGCGATGCGCGCTCATGAAGGCGTCGAAACCGTCGAGGATATCATGGACCGGTACGATCCAGCGCCGGCGGCGCAGGTTATAGGTCGGCATGTTCTGGATCGTTACCTCGGTCAATGCCCCGAAGGCGCCGAGCGTGACGCCGGTCGCGAGGATCAGATCCGGCTCGCGGTCCCTGACGATGTGGCGCAGTTCACCGCGGCCATCGACCAGCTTCATCTCGGTCAGCTGCGTGTGATAGGCGCCGAGCGAGAGGCCGGAGCCATGGGTTGCGGTGCCGAGTGCCCCGGCGAAGGCCTGCTTGTCGATATCGCCCATGTTGGGCAGGCCCTGGCCGATACGCCGGAGCGCAGGCGTCAATTCGCCGAGCTTCGTCTGGGCGCCGATCGTGGCGCGCGACGTTTCGGGGTCATGGGAAATCAGGCCGCTGAAGGCGCTCATGTCGAGGATGGTACCGGCAGACTGCACCAGCGGCGTGAAGCTGTGGCCGGAGCCCGCAATGCGGACGGGGCCGGGGGCATGGCGGATGATTTCGGCCAGTTCCCCGACCGATGCCGGGCGCGGTACCTGCTGCGGATTGGCAGTGACCGAGCCTGACCAGTTGCGCCAGCCGGAGGCGGCGACCTTTTCCTGCCGTTCCCGCTCCGCGGCCTCGCCCTTCAGCGCGGTCCGGAACCGGAAGAGCAGGGCGAGGCTGACGGCGAGCGAGACGGCACCGAAGACCGGGACGGCGGAGACGTTGTCGCCGGAGATGAAGGCCGTCGCACCGACCGGGCCAAGCGCCGCGCCGAAGAGCTGCGCCGCCGGCACCAGGAGTGCCGTCGAGCGGCTTTCATCGGCGCTGACGGTAAGGCCGATCTGGAAGGGCGTGGTGAAGAGCCAGATGAACCCGGTCGCCATGACCGCCAATCCGAAGAGCGCGTAGCCGGGCTTCAGGACAAAGATGCCGCAGATCAGGATGGAGGCAAGCGTTGCCCCGGCCATGACGGCGAACGTGTGGCGGCCGCCGGACAGCGAGGTTGCCGCCGCAGCACCTGCCACCTGGACGCCGAGACTGAAGGAAACCATCAGCCCTACCTGCTGCGACGTCACGCCGCCAGCCAGACCCATGGGCTCC
>CAMFHT010000143.1 GCA_945952245.1 uncultured Rhizobium sp.
AAGCAAGAGAGGCATAGTATTCCGATACCTCCGCCACGAACAGGCGCTGCTGCTCGGCAATGTCGCTGCCGACCGAATTCGGCGGGAAATAAATGCGGGAGACGAGTTCGTCCGGTGCATCATCGAGCCGTTCCGAAACGAGGTCCTGCAATGCCTGGAGGCGTGCGTCTTCGACCGTGAGCTGGCGCCGCTCCGCCAGCAAGGCCGCGCGCTCCGAGACAGCGTCCCTGGTATCCAGCTCGATGAGGATTTCGCCTTTTTCAACCCGGTTGCCGTTCGACGTCCGGATCGCCGAGATCGTGCCTGCAAACTCCGGCTGCACCACCTGGATGCGCCCGAGCGGAACGACCCTGCACTGCCCCTGCGCCACCACCTCGATATCGAGAAGAGAGGCAAGGGTGATCGTACCGGCAAAGGCACCCGTGACCGCGAGAAGCGTCAAATGGAAGGTCGGTGAGAGCGGCCTGAGGCTGTCAGTCGTCATGCCGCCCCCCGATGACAATGATCTGATCCGGATCAGGGAAGAGTTCGGGGCTGTGGGTGATGATCACCAGCGTCATCCGCGCCCGAAGCGCCGCAAGTTCCGACACGAGCGCTGCCTGGGACGCCTTGTCCAGCGCACTCGTGGGCTCGTCGAGAATCAGGATCTGCGGGCGGCGCAACAGAGCACGCGCGATCGCAACTCGCTGCCGCTGCCCGCCGGAGAGGGCAGAACCCCGCTCGCCGACCTCGGTGTCCAGGCCATAGGGCAGCTGCCCGATGAGCGTTTCCGCCGCCGAAATCCTTAGTGCCGTCGCGAGAGCGGCATCATCCAGGGCGGTGTCACCCATCACGAGATTGTCGCGGACCGTGCCCGAAAACAGATAGGCGTCCTGCGGCACATAGGCGACATGCCGGCGCACGTCGTGCGGGTCGAACAGCGCGATGTCGTGCCCATCCACGAAAACGCTGCCGGCATCGGGCTGGTCGATCCCGCAGGCGAGCTTGCCGAAGGTGGACTTGCCGACGCCCGAGGGGCCTGTGACGAGCGTCATCGTTCCGGGCTCCGCGAGGAACTCGAAACGCTCGAGAACCGGCGCGGAGGTCACATAGGCGAAATCCACCGCCCGGAATTCCAGCCGGCCCGCTAGCTTCTGCGGCAAGGGCGGCCTGCCAGCCGCGTTTTCCGTCGGAAGGCCGACGAGATCGCCCAGCCGCTCACGCGAGACGTGAATGGTCTGCCACTTCTCCCAAAGCCGCGAAAAGCCCTGGATCGGCGCGACCGTATAGCTCGACAGCAGATGAAAGGAGACCAGCTGGCCGAGCGTGAGTTCTCCCGCAAAGACCAGCCGCGCGCCGACGACGATGATGCCGATCGTCAGCAGCCGGTCAATGACGAACAGGATCTTGTCGTTCAGCAGCACGAGCAGGCCGGCCCGGTAGAAGGCCTGCAGTACGGCAACGAGCGTGCCGTTCAGCTTGCGCAGCGCAAAATCCTCGGAGCTCAATGCCTTCACCGTCGCGATCCCGGACAGAAGCTCGACCAGTTGCGTCTGATAGGAGGCCCCCGTTTCGAAGCGCACCTGCTGGCGGCGGCGCAGGAACGGGCCCACGCCCGCAAAGACCAGAAGCTGCAGCGGCAGGCCGGCGGCGACGAAGAGCGTCAGCGTCGGCGAAAGGGCGAAGAGCACGCCGAAATAGAGAAGGAGAAAGACGAGGTCCAGCAAGGCGCCCGAGGTGGCATTGTAGAGGAACTCGCGGATTTCCTGCGCCTCGTGCGTGCGCGAAATGATCTCGCCCACCGGCCATTTGCGGATCTGGCCATAGGGCAAGGTGAAGACGTGCTGCAGGACACGCTTGTAGAGATCGTTGACCACGCCATTGGCGGCGACCATGCCGAGCACCTGGGAGAGCACGTCGAACAAGAGCTGGAAGAGCGCCGCCGCCAGGAAAACGACCGCGACGACGACCAGCGATGCCTCCCGCTGGAACGGCAGGATGCGGTCGATGATGACCTGAAAGATGAAGGGTTCCACCAGCCCGACGAGGCGCAGGCAAGCCACGAGCACCAGCAGTTCGCCATAGAGCGGCACGAACCGGGAGAGGGTCGGCCAGAACCAGGCGAAGGAAATCGGGCGGGAGGTGGGATGCTCTGCCGTCATCGGGATGGCTGGGCGTCTATCGCGCATAGCGGAGACTTCGAGAGAGTCCGGTTCCTAAGAATGTACCCTCCGGCCATGAAGGGTCGCTTCTGCGCTGGTTGCATCAACGTGCCTTGCGAAACAATGGGCGATCCGTGGAGCAGAACCACCGAACCAGAACCCGGAGGCATGCAACCAGTATGTTCCTATGTTCTATTTTAGATTTTGTAAATTTAAATATCCGAGAACCTGAGGTGAAGATCTGGCCAGTGCCGCATTGTCAATGCATCTTGTCGCGCGCGCCGATACCCAGTCGTGGGTAACGGGCGATCCTTCTGATGGTACCGTCCGCGCGGCGGTACGCGCCCTTTCTCGCGCATATATCGAGAGCAGCGCCCAAGGCCGCGAACTCACTTCTGACTTTTACCTCTTCCATGTCCATGGCGAAAGCAGGTCCCGTCATCAGCTTTAGTCAGTCACTCATCATGTAATGGTGCAGGAATGACAATTTGATCTTCTCTTCCGCGATCATTCCCTCGCTGCTCGCCGGACCACCATGGCCGGCAGCGTCATCGCAAAAATGGTAGATCCCGTCGGCCGGGTTCAACTGGCGCCGGCGGTAGGCGTATTTTGCAGCATGCCAGTAGGGCACGCGATCATCCCTTGCGCCAGTAACAACAAGGGTCGGCGGATAGTCGATCTTCGCAGAAAGATTGTGAAGCGGTGACAGGCGCTTCATGTTTTCAAGTTCCCCCGGAACCTTGACGGAACCGAATTCACTGGTGTTGATGGCTCCGCCGGCTACTGTCTCGTGCCTGAGCAGATCGGTGACGGTTACATCGGCAATCGCTGCCGTGAAGAGACCGGGAAACCGGTTCAAGGCGGCAGTGGCCACGAACCCGCCATGACTTTGGCCAAAGAGGGCAAGCCTCTTGGCGCCGAAGTCCTCCTTGAGAAGGGCCGCACAGCAGCCGAGATCGTCAATCGTGTTGACCTTGTTCAGGTTTCTTCCGGCCTCGTGCCAGGCTACACCGAGCTCTCCGCCACCCCGAACATGAGCGATGGCGAAG
This sequence comes from uncultured Rhizobium sp., assembly GCA_945952245.1. GTDB lineage: Bacteria > Pseudomonadota > Alphaproteobacteria > Rhizobiales > Rhizobiaceae > Gellertiella. The sequence goes on from CAMFHT010000143.1 coordinate 3,191, forward strand.
ATACCGCCCATCTTCATCCACGGGGAGGCCAGCCGATCCTGGCCAAGCATCATGCTCAGACCAAAGCCGCCATAGACCTTCAGAAGGACAGGTTTCCTCTCCATGTCGGCGAAATCGAGATAAAAGCAAATTGAAACCGGGATTTCCTTTCCGTCTGCAGAAACGGCAATCCTCGTCTCGGACCTGTAGGAAGGACCCGCGCGGCGGCTCAAGCCCGGTATGGGCAAAACGCCGTTCGACGATACCCTTAAGGTTTCGATGTCACCATTGGGATAGCTGGCCCGGGCGAAGGAAAAATTCGCATCGGCCTGTTTTCCGAAGTAAAGGGCGGCATGGCCCGGCAGATCCAGGTGACCGGCATAAATTCCTTTGCCGTCAAACCTCTTCAGCTTGAAACCCGACCAATGCCCGTGGATGCACTGAACACACTCTCCAGTGCGGATAACGCCCGCCAAGGGCTCGCTCGCCTCCGGAACGAACACGTCGGACTCCAGGATCGAGATCTCGCGGGCCATATCCAGATCAGCCCTGACCAGATGCCCGTTCGATGCATGCACCGTCGTCCAGAAAATGGCCTCCCAGCCATTGCTCCCCTTTCTGGAAACGGCGACCGGCTCCGTCTTTCCAATGCCCATGGGCTGGATTTTGCGGAAGTGCAGGTCTGACGAGGAGGGCCGCCAGTGGAGCTCGTTCCGGAAGTCTATGCCGTCCATGACGAAGAGAAAGGTCAGTTCGCCTCTGAACTCACGCAATGGCAGCGGCAGAAAGCCGGGGACGGAACGCCAGTCCATGACGAGTTCATCCTCAGAGCCGGCATTGCCGATCCGGTGCTTGAACAAGGCATAGCTATAGGACGTCTCGCGTCCTGCATCATATTGTATATAGCAACGATTGTAGATGAAGCTCGGTTCGTCCTTCTGCCACGCGATTTCGGAGAACCTGAGATTCCCTAAAACATCCGCCGTGAAAGCGTTGGCCTCGAAATCGAAGACGTGCAGTTCCTGGCGGTCGGTCGCATCGAGCGAAACGGTAAACGCCAGGCAGCGCTCACAATCGCTGAACGTCCATACATCCAGGATCGGATCACACGCGGGGAATTTCTTCGTCAGGTCGATGCGAACCTCAGCCGCCCCTCCAGGCTCGGCGGAGGAACAGATCTGCAGGCTTGCCGATCCCTCATCATACCGCGCGAAGAAATACTGTCCGCGCCGGTAAACGGGCATGTCATCAACGAAATTTTCCTGCATGCCGAGGCCGTCGAGGCCGGGTACACTCCACCTGTCGCAGGCGGCCGCAAGGATCGCCTTTTCAGCCTGAAGGAATGCCCTCAGCCGTTCGTTTTCAGGGTCTTCCAGCCAGGCGAAATGCTTCTCATCAAGCCGGTTCACGGAGCCGTCGGCAAGCACTTCGGCCATTTGTCAAAATCCCAATACAAGGACGTCATGAAACTCGTTTTGGCAATCATGAAGCAGCCGTTGGTCTGCGGGACAGATGTTGGCGGCCGTTACGCTGCCGAAGCCTCATGCGACACAGGGCATCCCGGACGTCGAAGTTAAAATATACGCTTTATATGAATTTTTGCTAAATTTCTATTCAATTGTAGTGGAGAAAAATGGTAGCGGGAGAGGGACTCGAACCCCCGACACGCGGATTATGATTCCGCTGCTCTAACCACCTGAGCTACCCCGCCACATCCGGTTCGGGCTTGTTTCGCTTGGCGAATTGGCGTCGAACCGATTGGTTGAGCGGGTTAATATTCGGGTGGCCGGTGAGTGTCAAGCGCTTCGAAACGAAAGTGCGAAGGTTTTTGACAGGTTCGGATCCGGCCACCGCAAGGGTTCTGCGATCAGGCGGCTGCCGGGCGGGCAAGCAGCTCGCGGAGTGCGGCCTCGGCTTCGGGTGCGCGTTCCGAGCGGGCGATGAAACCGCCGCCGAAGACGCGGGCATAGGCGCCTTCGCCGGAATAGAGCGCGCAGGCCTGGCCGGGGGCGATGCCCGCCTCGCCTGCTTTCAGATCGACGTAGAGGCCAGTCTCGTCACGGCCGAGAACGGCTTCTGCCGGGGCACGGGTGGAGCGGACCTTGGCGAAGCATTCGAAGCCGCGTTCGGCGGCTTCGTCCAGGGTGCCATCGCCCAGCCAGTTCACGTCGCGCAGATAGACGCGGTGCGTCTCCAGCGCCTCCTTCGGGCCCACCACGACGCGGCGGCCGCGGGCATCGAGATAGACCACGTAAAGCGGCTCGCCGGTGGCGACGCCGATGCCGCGGCGCTGGCCGATCGTGTAGTGCAGGATGCCTTCATGCCTTCCCAGCACGCGGCCATCGAGATGCACGATCTCTCCGGCCAGCGCCGAATCCGGCTTCAGCTTGCTGATGATGTCGGTGTACTTGCCCTGCGGCACGAAGCATATGTCCTGGCTGTCGGGCTTGGCGGCCACGACGAGGCCCATCTCCTCCGCCATCCTCCGCGTCTCCGCCTTGGAATAGGCGCCGAGCGGGAAACGCAGGTAGTCGATCTGCTCCTGCGTCGTCGCGAAGAGGAAATAGCTCTGGTCGCGGTCGCTGTCGACCGGGCGATAGAGCGCGCGGCGGGCGGGAAAACCGGGCTGCGGGTTCGGCTTCGAGGCGATGTAGTGGCCCGTCGCCAGGGCATCGGCACCGAGCTCCTGCGCGGTCGCCAAGAGATCGGCGAACTTGACCGTCTGGTTGCAGGCAACACAGGGGATCGGCGTTTCGCCGGCCACATAGCTTTCGGCAAAGGGGTTGATCACGCTCTCGCGAAAACGCTGCTCGTAGTTCAGCACGTAATGGGGAATGCCGAGGGCTTCGCAGACGCGTCGGGCATCGTCGATGTCCTGGCCGGCGCAGCAGGACCCTGCCCTGTGCACGGCGGCGCCGTGATCGTAGAGCTGCAGCGTAATGCCGAGGACATCATAGCCCTCGCGCTTCAGAAGGCCGGCGACGACGGATGAATCCACCCCGCCGGACATGGCAACTACGACCCGGGTTTCCGCCGGGCTCTTGTCGAAATCGAGACTGTTCATCGAGGGCACACTTTCCGCTGATCCGCCCGGGGTTCAAGGCCCCGGCGGCCCTAGAGCCCGCGGTATCGCGGGTTTCGGCGGATATAAAGGGGTTTTGGGGCGGGTTCAAGTGTGGGGCGGGATCGAGATTCTGCAAGCCTCGGGCCCGGAGCCCCCTCATCCGGCTGCCGCCACCTTCTCCCCGCTGGGGAGAAGAGATATGCCGCGCCCTCGCCGCTTGTCTCCTCTCCCCTCGGGGAGAGGATGCCGGCAGGCAGGTGAGGGGGCCGCTTGTACCAAGCAGCCATCCCTTCACTCACAATGCAAAAAACTCACTCCACATTAAACGCCAGCGGCTTCACCTGCCGGATCTGCGGGTGGGCTTCGAGCGCCTTGATGAGATCCTGGGTGATCTCGCCATCCACGTAGAGCAGCGCGATCGCGTCGCCGCCCTGGGTGGAGCGGCCGAGCTGGAAGTTGGCGATGTTGACGCCGGCATTGCCGACGGTGGTGCCGATGAAGCCGACGAGGCCGGGCACGTCGGTATTGGTGATGTAGAGCATGTGCTGGCCCACATCCGCATCGAGGTTGATGCCCTTGATCTGGATGAAGCGCGGCTTGCCGTCGGAAAACACCGTTCCGGCGACGGATCGGGTCTGGTTATCGGTCGTGACAGTCAGCTTGATATAGCCGTCGAACACGCCGGACTTGTCGCGCTTGGCCTCGGACAGGATCACGCCCTTTTCCTTGATCATGATCGGAGCCGAGACCATGTTGACATCGGCCACCTGCGGGCGGATGAGGCCGGCGAGCAGGGCAGACGTCAGCGCCTTGGTGTTCATCTGCGCGGTCGCGCCGTCATAGAGGATCTCGATTTCCTTGATGGCGCTGTCCGTCACCTGTCCCACGAAGGAGCCGAGAACGTCGGCAAGCCGGATGAAGGGTTTTAGGCGCGGCGCCTCATCCGCGGTGATCGAGGGCATGTTGATGGCGTTCGAGACCGCCCCCTTCAGGAGGTATTCCGACATTTGTTCGGCCACCTGCAGCGCCACGTTTTCCTGCGCTTCGTTGGTGGAGGCGCCGAGATGGGGCGTGCAGACCACGTTCGGCAGGCCGAAGAGCGGGCTTTCCTTGGCGGGTTCCACCTCGAACACATCGAAGCCCGCGCCGGCCACCTGGCCGGATTTCAGGGCTTCGGCAAGCGCTGCCTCGTCCACCAGGCCGCCGCGGGCGCAGTTGATGATGCGCACGCCCGGCTTCACCTTCTTCAGCGCCTCGGCACCGATGATGTTGCGGGTCTTGTCGGTCAGCGGCACGTGCAGCGTGATGAAGTCGGCGGCGGCGAGGAGCTCGTCCAGCTCCACCTTGGTCACGCCCATTTCCTTGGCGCGGGCTTCCGAGAGGAAGGGATCATAGGCGAGCACGTTCATCTTCAGCCCGTTGGCGCGCGAGCAGACGATCGAGCCGATATTGCCGGCGCCGATGACACCGAGCGTCTTGCCGGTGATTTCCACGCCCATGAAGCGGGACTTCTCCCACTTGCCGGCCTGGGTGGACTGGTCGGCCGCCGGGATCTGGCGGGCGACGGCGAACATCAGCGCGATCGCATGCTCCGCCGTGGTGATCGAATTGCCGAAGGGCGTGTTCATGACGATGATCCCGCGACGCGAGGCAGCGGGGATATCGACATTGTCGACGCCGATGCCGGCACGGCCGACGACCTTCAGCCGCTCGGCGGCCTCGATCAGCTTGGGCGTCACCTTGGTGGCGGACCGGATGGCGAGGCCATCATAATTGCCGATGATCTCGGCAAGCTTTTCCTTGTCCTTGCCGAGTTGCGGCTGGAAATCGACGTCGATGCCACGATCCCTGAAGATCTGGACGGCGGTTTCGGAGAGTTCGTCGGATACGAGAACGCGCGGCGCCATGGGGCACTCCTTGGAAGAGATGAAACTTTGAATGGATGTCTGGGCATGGGCGGGCCGGCCTGTCCGGCCCGGGATGCGAAAATCAGGCGGCCTGCTTCAGCGCGGCCTTCTGCTTTTCGTAGGCATAGGAGAGCCAGGGCATGAGCGCCTCGAGATCCGCCTTTTCGACGGTGGCACCCGTCCAGATGCGAAGGCCAGCGGGCGCATCGCGATAGGCGCCGATGTCGAAGGCGACGCCTTCCTTCTCGAGCGTGGAGGCAATGCCCTTGGCAAAGGCCGCCTGCGCATCCGCATCGAGCGCGGTGACCTCGGGATCGACGATCTTCAGGCAGACGGAGGTGTTGGAGCGGGTCGCTTCCACCTCCGCAAGGTTCGCGATCCAGGGATTGGCGGCCACGAAGTCGTGGATCACCTGTGCGTTCGCATCGGCCTTGGTGAGCAGCGCCGGAAGACCACCGAGACCCTTCGCCCACTGCAGAGCATCGATGTAATCCTCGACGCAGAGCATGGACGGGGTGTTGATCGTCTCGCCCTCGAACAGGCCTTCGATGATCTTGCCGCCCTTGGTCATGCGGAAGATCTTCGGCAGCGGCCAGGCAGGCGTATAGGTTTCCAGCCGCTCGACGGCGCGGGGGCTGAGGATCAGCATGCCATGCGCGCCCTCCCCGCCCAGCACCTTCTGCCAGGAGAAGGTGACGACATCGAGCTTGGCGAAATCGAGCTTTTGGGCGAAGGCGGCAGAGGTCGCATCGCAGATGGTGAGGCCTTGGCGGTCGGCGGGAATGAAATCGCCGTTCGGCACGCGCACGCCTGATGTCGTGCCGTTCCAGGTGAAGACCACGTCGCGGTCGAAATCGATGGAGGCGAGGTCCGGCAGCTTGCCATAGCCAGCCTTGATGGTGCGGACGTCAGGAAGCTTCAGCTCCTTCGTCACGTCGGAAACCCAGCCCGAACCGAAACTTTCCCAGGCCACCATGTCGACGCCGCGGGCGCCGAGCAGCGACCACATGGCCATCTCGACCGCGCCGGTATCGGAGGCGGGAACGATGGCGATGCGGTAATCGGCGGGGACCTCCAGAACCTCGCGGGTGAGATCGATGGCGAGCTTCAGCTTCGCCTTGCCGATCTTGGCGCGGTGCGAGCGGCCAAGCGGCGCATCGCTGAGCGCTTCGGGCGCCCAACCGGGACGCTTCGCGCAGGGACCAGAAGAAAAACGGGGATTGGCCGGCGCAGCGGCCGGACGGACGGTCGTCGTCATGATCTATCCTTCCAGATAGTTAGCCTCTCGTTGGGGAAAGGTTGCCCGCCGCCGTGTCTATAGACCGCGCCGCTTCGCGTCAAGATCTCTTGTCGCTGAGGGACGGAAAAATGGCGTGGGGAAGCTATGCGGGCGTATAGGAATGGAAAGTTGAATTTTAATTTTCTTAAATGATTTCAATTAAATATGTCGTGCTTGGAGCCCCCTCACCCCCTGCCGGACCCTCTCCCCGCTGGGGAGAGGAGACAAGCGGCGACGGTGCGGCATACCTCCTCTCCCCAGCGGGGAGAGGATGGCGGCAGCCAGGTGAGGGGGC
>CAMFHT010000144.1 GCA_945952245.1 uncultured Rhizobium sp.
TCGGGGGGGGACGCGCCTTCGAGTTCGCCGAGGAACTTGTCGGAAGCATCCACGTGCAACAGATGCAGGTTGTAGTGCTCCTCGAACATCCTGACGACGTTCTTTGCCTCATCCTTCCGCATGAGACCGTGATCGACCAGGATGCAGGTGAGCTGGTCGCCAACCGCTTCGTGGATCAGGAGGGCTGCCACGGAGGAATCGACTCCGCCGGAGAGCGCGCAGATCACCCGCTTGTCGCCAACCTGTTTGCGGATCGCGTCCACCGCGCGGGCACGGTAGGCAGACATGGTCCAGTCGCCCGAGATGCCGGCAATGTTGTGCACGAAGTTCGCGATCAGCTTGGCGCCGTCGGGCGTGTGCACCACTTCGGGGTGGAACTGCACCGCATAATATTTGCGGGCGGGATCGGCGATGAAGGCGTAGGGCGCGTTGGAAGAGGTTGCAACGACGGAGAAGCCCGGCGGGATCGCGGTCACGCGGTCGCCATGGCTCATCCAGACCTGATGGCGGGAGCCGACCGACCAGAGACCGTCGAAGAGCGGGCAGCTCTTCTCGACTTCGAGGAAGGCGCGGCCGAATTCGCGGTGATGACCGCTTTCCACCTTGCCGCCGAGCTGCATGCACATGGTCTGCTGGCCGTAGCAGATGCCGAAGACGGGAACGCCGCTGTCGAAGATGACCTGGGGTGCGCGGGGGCTGTTCTCGTCCAGCGTCGAGGCCGGGCTGCCGGAGAGGATGACGCCGCGCGGCTTCAGCCGGGCGAAGCCTTCCTCGGCAGACTGGAAGGGAACGATCTCGCAATAGACGCCGGTCTCGCGGACGCGCCGGGCGATCAGCTGCGTAACCTGGCTGCCGAAATCAACGATAAGGACGGTGTCGGAAGGTGCTGTCTGGGTCATGACGAGCCTTTAATAAAAACCGGCCGTGGATGCAATCTTCTTCACGGCTGATAGACCGGTTTTATTGTCCCGATTGTCCCAGAAAACCGGGCAAATCGCCTGTTTCGAGGGCGTGGAACAGCCTGTCCATGGCCCGTGCCAGCCGCTCGTCCACGATGTGGAGATATTCCTTCCAGTCGTGGAGGCCGGTGAGCTCGGACCTGCCGTCGGATATGCAGCGCAGGCCGATCAGCGGCACGCCGAACATCTGGCAGGCGCGCAGCACGGCAAAGGTCTCCATCTCCACGAGATCGGCATCGATCACATCATACGCCACGCCGGAGACCACGTTCGCCCCCGTCGACAGCCTTGCCTCGGGAACGCCAGGTATCCGGATTGGAAGCGGCACTTCCGCCGGCAGGTCGAGAAGCGGCGTTCGGCCCTTCTCGAACCCCAGCGCGCTCGCATCCATGTCGCGGTAGGAGGCGGACGCGATCTGGTAGACGCCGCAGTGCTCAAGCTTGGCCGAGCCCGCGGAGCCGAGGCAGACGACGAGATCCGGCAGCTCGCTTCGCGCCTCGAGAAGGGATAGCGCCCGCGTCACGCCCACCGCGGCTTCGACGGGTCCGATGCCGGTGAAAAGCGGCTCGATCCGCTCGCGAAGGTGTATGCCATATTCGGCATCCACGGCCATGACGATGAGCAGGCGTTTTCCGGCAACGATCTTGAGCGGAGGGCTCATCCGGCAATGTCCTCGCGGCCGCGGATTACCATCATGGTACCGGTCATGGAGGCGATCAGCTTGGCCGGCCCGTCGCTCAGCGCGTAGGCGCGGCCATCGGCGACGATGATGGTGGAGCCGGGCTTGGTCACGTCGCCGCGGAAGAGGAAGCGCTCGCCGCGCCCGGGCGAAAGCAGGTTGACCTTAAATTCGATGGTGAGAATGGACGCCTCGTCTTCCAGCACGGAATAGGCTGCATAGCCGCAGGCCGTATCGAGCGCAGCGGAGATGATCCCGGCATGCAGGATGCCGTGCTGCTGGGTCAGCTTTTCGTCGAAGGGCATTTCGATCTCGACGGAACCGTGCTCGACCCTCGTCAGCACCGCTCCAATCGTTTCCATTGTCTTCTGCCGGTCGAAGCTCGCCCTGATGCGCGCCCGGAAATCTTCGCTTTCTGTCATCTCATGCCACTTCTCTCGAGGTCGCGTGGACACTCGCATGGCGTGGAAAGCCTCGCAAGGCCTCAGTTCAGGGCGATCAGGCTCGCATTCAGCGCCGTCGCAAAGGCAACCCAGGCCGCATAGGGTAGAAAGAGCAGGGCAGACGGGCGATCGATCGGCCAGGCGAGCTTGATGAAGGTAAAGATTGCAATCAGCAGCAACAGGATCACGCCGAGGGCGAGGCCGAGGGAATGGAGGCTAAAGAAACTCGGCGACCACATGAAGTTCAGGACCATCTGCGCGAGCCAGACCTTGAAGGCCGTCGATTGCGGTGCCTTCATGAACACGCGCGCGCCGGCTATGCCGATCAGCACGTACAACACCGTCCAGACGGGGCCAAAGAGCCAGTTCGGTGGCTGGAAGCTAGGTTTCTGCAGGGCTGCAAACCAGCCGTCCGGAATGCTGACGAGCCCGATCAGGAGGCCACCGCCGACCGAGACGATCAGGAAGATCAGGATGGTGGCGAAGGGGCTTCGGGTCATGGCCATGAAGGGCACCTGTCTCATGCGTTAGAGATGAGACGGAGATAGGGCGGCGATGTGCTGGTCAAAGGTAAGGTCGAGGGTTTTTTCTCGGAAGCGGCCCGCGTAGGAGGAGACGGCGAACCCGGTCGGCGCTGGCGCAATGCCGGCGGCATCCTTTACCGACGTCGTGGCGATAACCTTGCCCGTTGCGGCCTCCACGGTCACGGCCATGCCGCCCTTGGGCGAGGCCAGACCGACGAGCCCCTCATGCCTGTTGATCGCAATCGCTCCCACATAGAGGCCGAGCGCTTCGGTGATCTCGTCCGGCAGCACCAGGAAGCGGATGTCCTCGCCGGGCGCGAAGGACCCCGCGAGCGGCGGCCGGTCGTCGCGGGCGCCTTCGTATTGACAGGCAAACCAGATGCGGCCCTTGCCGTCGGTGTCCACATGCCGCGTGGAAAGCTGCGAGAGGTGGGCAGGCAGGGGATGCTTCTCGACAAGGCCGCCATCCACCGCATCCAGCAGCACCAGCGATGGCTGCATGCGGTCGAGGTTGAGCTTGGTGCGACCGAAATCCGGATGGGTCTCGATGCCGCCATTGGCGACGATCAGGTGCCGGCCGTCATCGGAAATGGAGAGATCATGCGGCCCGACGCCGTGGGTTTCCCATTCGCCGATCCGCCGGAAGGCATCCGTTGCATCATAGACGCCGACAATGCCGCGCCCGGCGTCGAAATCGTTCTCGCAGGCAAAGAGGCGTTTGCCATCCGGCGAAAAGCAGCCATGGCCGTAGAAGTGCCTGCCGTCCTCGGCCTTTATGACGACGGGGGAGGAGAACCCCCTGCGGGATAGGATCATCATGTAGGTGCCGGGGCGGCGGGCGAAGGCGGCGATTTGGTCGGTCGCCGCATTGTAGGCAAGACCGTGCGCCCTGTCGGGCAGCAGGGCGCGGTCCACGAGATCGCCCTTCTCGGTCAGCGTCGCAATGCCGAACCGGCCCTCGGGATCGCGATAGGCGGAGGCAAAGAGAGCATCAGCCCTCTCCATGGCGGCAAGCCCTCGCGGCGTAAGGCCCGCCAGGAACGCAAGGCCGCTCGCCTTCAGGAAGGTCCGGCGGTCGAAGAGCGGCGTTGCCGTCATGGTCAGTCCCCGTCGGAGAAGGAGAAGCCGGCGCCGATGCCGAGCGCTGCGCCATAGTCGTCGCTGATGCGGGTGATCGCGTCCTTGGTGTTCAGCAGCAGGAAGTCGATCTTGGCGGTCTCCTCGGGCGAGGCAAGCGCTGCGGCGATGTCGGGATTGATCTTCGGGGTCTCACGCGTCAGCGATTTCAAGACGAAGCCGATGGAACTGGCGATCGACCTCTGGTCGTCCTTGAGCATGGTCTCCATGTGCGCCTTCTTCCAGAGATCCGACATGCCCTGAAGGTTCGCTCCGAGCACGTCCCAGGTCTTGCCGGAGCGCCAGAGGATGGCGAGCTTCGGATTGGCAGGCTGGTCCGCTCCCGTGCCGGAGAAGAAGGCCTCGATACGCTGCTCGCGCACCATTTCGAGCCCGTGCACCATGGTGCCGACGAGTTCGGTCACCGCCTCGCCATCGGTCCGGAAAACCGGGTTCTCAGGGCCCGGCTTCTTCCAGCTCGCTGCGATGCCGTCCGGCGCATTCCAGGCGGCGGCAAGCTCGCCCGCAACGCCGTGGACATTCGTTGCGATCGCCGCGCCGAAGCGGCAACGGTGGCCGTCCTTCTCGGTCGCAAGCACCTCGTTGCCGGTGCCGTAGAGCACGAATTCCAGCGCCGTCAGGCTCTGGACGCCAACGCTCTTGCCGGCAAGTCCTTCGGCGGTGGTGGCGCTTTCATCCTTCTTGGAGAGGATCGCCTGCACCTGCTTCAGCGCAATGCCCTTGCGGTCGGGGTAATAGAGCACCCGCTCGAAGCGGTTCTTTTCAAGTGCCGGACCCGAGCGCAGGAATTCGATGCCGCCCCAGGCCTTCACCGCATCGCCAAAGGCCGTTTCCGCGGCCGCCTTGTGCTCGGCGGAGGGACTGGCGCAAAGATCCTTCATCGCCTTTTCGAGCATGCCCGATGCGGCTTCGAAGCGGTCGTAGCCAGGGCGAATGACCGTATCCACGGCCTCGGCGAGAACCTTTTCCGCCTTCGGGCCGGCATTGGCTGCGTGCGGCAGAGCCACGAGACCGGCGATGGCGGAGGCGAGGAGTGGCAGGAAGCGCATCAGAGAGACTCCAGAAATGTGATCAGGGACTGCCGGTCCCGGGCGGAGGCGGCCTTGAAGGCATCCCGGGCTTCCGCGGCCTCGCCGCCGTGCCAGAGGATGGCTTCCGTCAAATTCCGCGCCCGTCCGTCATGCAGGTAGAAGGCATTGCCGTTCACGGTGCCGGCGAGCCCCAGGCCCCAGAGCGGCGGCGTGCGCCATTCGCGGCCCGATGCGTCCCCCACCTGCTGGCCGTCGGCAAGGCCTTCGCCCATGTCGTGCAGCAGGAAGTCGGAATAGGGCCAGAGGTGTTGTCCGCCAAGAGCCGAAATTGCCGCATCCTTGCGCGTAACATAGTCCGGCCGGTGGCAGGCGGAACAGCCCATGGCAGAAAACTGCGCCTTGCCGTCGAGCGTTTGCGGGAAACTTGCTTTACGGCGCGCGGGAACGGCAAGATTTTCCGTGTAGAAGGTCAGGAGATCGAGCACGTCCGCGCTCGCCTCCTGAGGGCCGAGCCGTTTCTGGATACCATCGGGGCGCTTCAGGCATTCGGTCTGAGCCTCCGTGCAATCCCCCATGGGTCTTGGCGCAAGCGGCGAGGAAATGCCGATGTCGGTGACGAGGGCGGTGGCCGTCTGGTCGCGCACGGTTGCGGCCTGCGCCTTCCAGCCGAAACGTCCCAGCACGACCGTCCCCGTCTGCAGGTCGCGAACCCGCGCCGCGCGACCGGAAATGCCGTCGCCATTCCTGTCGTCGGGATCTTCATGCGCGAGGATGTCCTCGGGATCGATTGCCTCGACGAGGCCGAGGCCGATCATTGGCTGGGCGATGCGGGGGGAGACCGTCGTTCCGGCACTGAGCGGACCATAGGCGAGGTCATCGATCCTGTAGGTCGGATGGCGAAGGCTTGCGGACGTTCCGTCCCGAAAATCGACCTTCTCTTCCAGGTAGGTGACACGCGGCTGGCCTTCGCCAGCAAGGCCGGGCACGGCGCGATCCTGCACCTGTCCGCCATAGACGGGATCTGGAAAATTGATCACCTCATGTCCGGCAATCGCCGCCTGCTCCGCCGGATTGGCCGCGGGCCTGGCCAGCCTGAGCAGGAAGCCGCTGACGGCAGAGCCGCCCTCCGGCGGACGGCCCCGGCCGTCGCGCACGTGACAGCTTTCGCAGGATCGCGCATTGAAGAGCGGGCCGAGGCCGTCGGAAGCCTGGGTGGATGAGGGGGCAGCCACCCAGAGCTTGCGGAAGAGGGCGCGGCCGAGATGGAAGTTCATCTCGTCCTCTTTCGGCAGGTTTGCCGAAACATGCGCAAAGGCGTTGCGGTCGACAGGATCGATCGACGTGGCCGACCCGCCGGAGAGCGTTTCCTCCGGATCGGCTGGCGGACGGTCGAGGGCTGCGGAGCCGGTCGCGCAGAGAGCGGCAAGGAGCAGGCCTCCCGTCGCGCATGCCAGTCTGCGGATTGCCCCCGAGCCCATGGTCTCTCTTGCCGTTACTTTGCCACCGCTTCAGGATTGTCGAGGCTGTCGGAACCTTCAAGCTTGATGCCGGAGAGGCCAAGCTTGGCGATGATCCGCTCCACCGTCTTCGACTGATCGACGAGATCGTCGATCGCGGCCTGGACGCGGGCATTGCCCTCCGTGTTGCCTTCGGCGATCTGCTGGTCATAGGCTTCGCCGTTTTCGGCGGCCTTGGCAATGGCCTGCATGGCAGCGACGGTCTTTTCGAGCTTCGCCTTCATCTCCTCGTCAAGCGCCTTGTCCTTGGAGGCAACGAGTTCGGAAAGCGAGGGGCCTTCCACCTTGGTGCCATCGGCGCGGTTGTAGACGCCGAGATAGGCTTCCTGGATGCCGAGCGCATCGTTGAGATGGGAGTTGAAGGTGTTGTCGGAGAAGCAGTCCTGCTCCTCTTCCGGATCGTGCAGGAGAACGCCGAGCTTCATGCGCTCGCCGGCAAGCTCGCCATAGGAGAGCGAGCCCATGCCGGTAAGGATGGCTGCAATGCCCTTCTGGCCGTCTTCGTAGAGCTTCGCAGCCTCGCCGCCGGGCTTGAACTTGTCCGTCATCTCCTGGAGGTCGGACACCAGGAGTGCAGAGGCGGCCTTGAGGTAGGCGGCGCGACGGTCGCAATTGCCGCCCGTGCAGTTCTTGAGGTCGTAGTCGGTCGCGGGGCGGTTGCCTGCGCCCGGGCCGGTACCGTTCAGGTCCTGGCCCCAGAGCAGGAATTCGATCGCATGATAACCGGTCGCCACATTGGCATCGACGCCGCCGGCATTGTGCAGCTTCGTTGCAAGCAGCTCGGGCGTTATTTCGGAGGCGTCCACGTCCTTGCCGTCGATCTTGATCGTCTTGTTGGCGATGACGTTGGCGGTGAAGAGGGCATTCTCGTCGCTTTCGCTGCCATAGCTGTCATCGACGTAATCGATCAGGCCTTCGTCCAGCGGCCAGGCATTGACGCGGCCTTCCCAGTCGTCAACGACCGGATTGCCGAAGCGGTACACCTCGGAGCGCAGATAGGGAACGCGGGCCTTGATCCAGGCAGCACGCGCGGCCTTCAGGTTCTCGTCGGTCGGCGTCGCAAGGAAGGCGTTGACGGCGGCATCCAGGTCCTTGGCGGCGGCAAGCGCATCGCCGAACTTCGCTTCGCCCGTCTTGGCAAACTGTGCAGCAACGGCCTTCTCGTCGGGCGCAGCAGAGGCCGAGGTCAGCGGATAGGCGAGGCAGACGGCAGCCAGAAGGCCGGCGGAGAAGGTTCGGTTCAGTCGCATGATCGCTCCAGAGGATGGCGTCCACAAAAGCACTGTCGGCGCGTGGACCTTGAATGGCTCTAGGGCGCGTTCATGGCGGAAATTTAAACTGGTGTCAAATACTCTAGTTTATAATATCTCAAAAGCGCCGATCAGCTGTTCTTCTTCATCCGGCAGAAGAAGAAGCCGTCCGTATCCGTCGAGGCAGGGCTGAGCGTCAGGGTGCTGCCATCGCGGCTGTGGGGCCTCGGCGCATCCGCACCGAAGAGCTTCGTCCAGCTGCCGAGCGCGGACTCGATTTCGAAGCCGGGGTTCTCTGCACAGAAGCGGTTCACCTGCTGCTCGTTTTCCTGCGGCAGCACGGAACAGGTGATGTAGACGAGATGGCCACCCGGCCGCACGAAGGCGGCAGCCTGCGACAGCGCGTCCTGCTGCTGGGCGAGGCGCTCCTCGAGGTTCTTCTCGGTGAGGCGCCATTTGGTATCCGGGCGCCGGCGCCAGGTCCCGGTTCCGGTGCAGGGGGCATCCACCACCACGCGGTCGAGCTTGCCCTTGAGGCTGTCGAGTGCGGTTCGGCTGTCATGCACCTGCACATTGCGGGTACCGGCACGCTTCAGCCGCTCGATGATGGGGGCAAGCCGCTTCCGGTCCGCGTCATAGGCATGAACCTGGCCCTTGTTGTCCATGGCTGCGGCCATGGCGAGCGTCTTGCCGCCTCCGCCGGCGCAGTAGTCGAGCACCTGCTCGCCCTCACGGGGCTCGGCGAGGTCGGCCACGATCTGCGAACCCTCGTCCTGCACTTCGAACCAGCCCTTCTGGAAGGAAAGCTCGGCCGTGACGTTTGGAAGGCGGGACGGGCCTTCGCCTGCGGGAATGCGGATGCCGTTGCGGGCAATGCGGGAGGCGACGGCGCCGGAGCGCTCGAGCGCTTTCACCACCTTGTCCCGGTTTGCCTTCAGCGTGTTGGCACGCAGGTCCAGCGTCGGACGGCCGGCGAGAGCCTTGGCTTCCGCGAGCCAGTCTGCGCCGAAGCTTTCGGCAAAGGCCGCCTCCACCCACTCCGGGATATCACCCTGCACATGCAGCGGCGCATCATCGAGAGAGCGGGAGCGGAAGGCCTGGAGGGAGGCAGCGGGAAGCTCGGGAGGGGCGAACTTGTCGCCATCGAGTTCCGCCGCAAGGCTCTCGGGGCTGATCCCCCATTGCCGGAAGAGAACGGCATGGCCGAGAGCGGTCGGACTGTCGTCATCCATCAGCCAGGCATGGGAAAGACGCATGCGCAGCGCGTCGTAGACGATGTTGCCGATTGCGGCGCGATCACCGGAGCCGGCGAAGCGGTGGTTCAGGCCCCAGTCCTTCAGCGCATCCGCAACGGGACGCTTCCGGGACTCGATATCGGTCAGAACCTCGATGGCTCCTGCGAGCCGCCCACCCAAACGCATGCTTGATCTCCTGCATATCTGTCCGGGTGGTACCGTCTGGCGGCCTCAAGAGCAAGTCTCGACGCCGGTTCTTCGTCGTCAGCCGATGACTTCGTAGCACACCTTGGCGGTGCCGGAGGAAATCATGCCGAGATTGCTGGCTGCAGCGCGGGAGACGTCGAGCACGCGGCCACGGACGAAGGGGCCCCGATCATTGATGCGAACGATGACGCTGCGGCCGTTGCGGCGGTTCGTGACCTTCACCTTGGTGCCGAAGCGCAGCGAGCGGTGCGCTGCGGTGAGCTTGCCGGCGTTCATGCGTTCGCCGGACGCGGTCTTCGATCCGAGAGCATACCAGGATGCCCCGCCGCAGCCGGCAGCGCCGGCCGGCATGGAAAAGGCAAACGTGCTGACGGCGAGTGCACAAACCGCGAGAGAGACTCGTTTACTGATCAATCTGGTGGTCCCTTTACTGCGCCCTGAGGCGTGGTTTCCAAACTTGATGGGATGGTTAAGGGACGTCGAAAAGTGGCGAAAAAGTGCAAAATACGATCACGGAATATTACATACTGTAATATTGCTTGTGCGATTCAGCAGAGTCAAATCCGGCGCGTGGTGCTCTTCATTCCCAAAAAGACAGAAAAAACAGTTTGTTTACCGAAGCGGACCTTATCTAGGGCCATGACCTCCAGGCGATCACAAAATCTGGTGAAATATTTTTCTAACGACCACTGAGG
>CAMFHT010000145.1 GCA_945952245.1 uncultured Rhizobium sp.
CTTTTGCCGTGACCAAGGAGGGCGGCACGACCCAAGTGCTCGACGGGTCCTTCGGGCCGGTGATCCTGCGCATCACCAACATCAAGGCCGAGAGCGCCCAGACCTATGACGCCGTCAAGGACGAGATCCGCAAGGAGCTCGCCATGGTCGCCGCGTCAGAGGAAATCCTCAACGTGCATGACCGCTTCGAGGACCTTCGTGCCTCCGGCAAGACCATTGCCGAGGTCGGCCAGGAGCTGAAGCTGAAGCCGCGCACCATCGAGGCCGTGGACCTGAACGGCAATGATCCCGACGGCAATCCGGTAAAGGACATCCCCGAGCAGAAGAAGCTGCTCGATGCCGCCTTCAAGGCCGAACAGGGCGCCGAGACGACGCCGCTCTCCACGGCCAATGACGGCTATGTCTGGTTCGAGGTTCTCGACGTGAAGCCTGAGCATGACCGCCCGCTCGCCGAGGTGAAAGACAAGGCCGTTGCCGACTGGACCGCAGAGCAGCAGGCCGCGGCGCTCGCCGCAAAGGCCGCCGAACTGACCAAGGAAGTGAAGGGCGGCAAGTCGCTGGCCGACATCGCGACCGCCATGGGTCTCAGCGTCGAGAACAAGTCCGGGATCAAGCGCGGCGGCGAGGACCCGGTCCTCGGCCGCGGCGCAATCACCGCAGCCTTCTCCGGCCCGGTCGGCACGGTTGCCAACGACCTTTCCGCCGATGGCACCGGCCAGATCCTGCTCAAGGTCACCGATGTCTCGGAGACCGCGCAGGCCGACGCGCTTTCGCCGCAGCAGGATGTGACCGGCCTTGCCAAGGCAGCCGGTGACGACATTCTCGACCAGATGGTGAGCCGCCTGCAGTCCGACTACGGCGTGACCGTCAACCAGGACCTGGCCAAGCAGGCCATGGTCCTGCGCTGAGCCGCGCTTTCGGGGGAGGATGAGCCGCCATGGCCGAGTTGAAACCGCTGATCGCAAAGGCCGCCAATGGCGAGGCACTGAGCCGCGAGGAATCGCGCGCCGCCTTCGACATCCTGATGTCCGGCGAGGCGACGCCGTCGCAAATCGGCGGTTTCCTGATGGCGCTGCGCGTTCGCGGCGAGACCGTGGACGAGATCGTCGGCGCCGTCGAGACCATGCGTTCGAAGATGCTGCCGGTAGAAGCGCCTGCCAATGCCATCGACATCGTCGGCACGGGCGGTGACGGCAGCCATACCTTCAACATCTCCACTCTCGCCTCGCTGATCGTCGCCGGCGCGGGTGTACCGGTTGCCAAGCACGGCAACAGGGCGCTGTCCTCGAAGTCCGGAACGGCCGATGCGCTGTCCGCACTCGGCGTCAAGCTGGAGATTGGCCCGGCACAGATCTCGCGCTGCATCCATGAAGCCGGCATCGGCTTCATGTTCGCACAGTTGCACCATTCCGCGATGCGGCACGTCGGCCCGTCCCGCGTGGAGCTTGGCACGCGCACGATCTTCAACCTTCTCGGTCCGCTCTCCAATCCGGCGGGCGCCCGCCATCATCTCCTCGGCGTCTTTGCGCCGAAATGGGTGGTGCCGCTCGCCGAGGTGCTGAAGGACCTGGGCTCCGAGAGCTACTGGATCGTCCACGGCTCCGGCCTCGACGAGATCACCACGACGGGCATGACCGAAGTTGCGGCGCTCGAAAATGGCAAGATCCGCTCCTTCCAGCTGACGCCGTCCGATTTCGGCGTCTCCGTCGCCACCCTGGACGACCTGCGCGGCGGTGATGGCGTGGCGAATGCCGCTGCCCTGACCGACGTGCTGAATGGCGCGCGCAATGCCTATCGCGACATCGCGCTCTGCAATGCAGCCGCCTCGCTGATCGTCGCGGGCCGCGCAGAAACGATCCGCGACGGCATGCGGCTTGCAGAAATCTCGCTGGACGATGGCGGCGCCGCGGAAGCGCTGGCCAGGCTCGTCACCGTGTCCAATCAGGAAGAATAGGCGCATCGGCCATGAGCGACATTCTGAAAAAGATAGAAGCCTACAAGCGGCAGGAAATCGCCGAGGCAAAGCGTCGTGTGCCGCTCGCAGACCTGAAGGCGCGCGCCGCGGACCAGGAGCCGCCGCGCGGTTTTCTCGACGCGCTGCTCGCGAAGACCGCCTCCGGCCAGTTCGGCCTGATCGCCGAGATCAAGAAGGCGAGCCCGTCGAAAGGCCTCATTCGCGAGGATTTCGATCCGCCGGCGCTGGCCCGCGCCTATGAGCTCGGCGGTGCGGCCTGCCTTTCCGTGCTGACGGACAAGCCGAGCTTCCAGGGCGCGCCCGAGTTCCTCACCGCTGCCCGCGCCGCCTGCAAGCTGCCGGCGCTGCGCAAGGATTTCATGTTCGATACCTATCAGGTGCACGAAGCCCGCGCCTGGGGTGCCGACTGCATCCTGATCATCATGGCAGCGCTGACGGACGACGAGGCGAAGGCGCTGGAAGCCGAAGCCATGGATCTCGGCATGGACGTGCTCCTGGAAGTCCACGATGCGGAGGAAATGGAGCGGGCGCTGAAGCTCTCCTCGCGGCTCGTCGGCATCAACAACCGCAATCTCCGCACCTTCGAGCTCAGCCTCGAGGTCAGTGAGGCGCTGGCGCCCATGGTGCCGCCGGACCGGCTGCTGGTCGGAGAAAGCGGCATCTTCACCCATGCGGACTGCCAGCGGCTTGCCCGCTCCTCGATCAACACCTTCCTCGTCGGCGAAAGCCTGATGCGGCAGGCGGACGTGACGGCTGCGACCCGCCTCCTTCTGCGTGGCGAAACCGCCGCGGCGGCCGAGTGATGAGCGAGCCCCGCCTCACCCATATCGGCGCCTCCGGCGAGGCGCACATGGTCGATGTCGGCGACAAGGCAGAGACCAGCCGCACGGCGATCGCCGAAGGCTATGTGCGCATGAAGCCGGAGACGCTGGCGATCATTCTCGCCGGCGATGCCAAGAAGGGCGACGTCATCGGCACGGCCCGCCTCGCGGGCATCATGGCTGCGAAGAAGACCTCCGATCTGATCCCCCTCTGCCACCCGCTGATGCTCACCAAGGTGAAGGTGGACATCACGCCCGCGCCCGATCTGCCGGGCCTGCGCGTCGAGGCGCTTGCCAGGCTCACCGGGCGCACCGGCGTCGAGATGGAAGCGCTGACGGCCGTTTCGGTGGCCTGCCTGACGATCTACGACATGGCGAAGGCGGTGGACAAGGCCATGGAGATTTCCGTTATCCGGCTCCTCGAAAAGACCGGCGGAAAGTCCGGCGATTTCCGCGCCGAGTGACGTGACCCTGTAAAGCCGCCGCTCCTTCCGTTTGACGTGAAGGGCTGGCCAGTTGCTCTGCATGGCACCACATATGCCCTACCGATTGCCGCAGAAGGACAAGAAGCATGAGCCTCCTCCCCGTCTCGACCGCCCTCTCCCGCCTGCTGGAACGGGCCGCTCCGATCGAGGACAAGGAACAGGTGTCGTTGCATGAGGCCGATGGGCGGGTCCTTGCCGAAGATATCGCCGCGAAGCTGACCCAGCCGCCCTTTCACGCCTCCGCCATGGATGGCTATGCAGTCAAGGGCGCGGATGTCGCGACCGTCGGCGCGGACCTGCGCGTGATCGGCGAATCGGCAGCCGGCCACGGGTTTCCCGGGACAGTGGAAGCCGGCGAGGCCGTGCGGATCTTTACCGGCGCGCCGCTGCCGGAGGGCGCGGATACGGTCATCCTGCAGGAAGACGTCGAAGTGCCCGAGGATGGCCGCATCCGCACCGGCTTTGCGCCCGCGACCGGCCGGCACGTGCGCCCGCGCGGGCAGGATTTCGAGCTGGGCGAGGTCGTGCTCGAGGCAGGCCGGCAGCTGGATTTCGCGAGCCTCCTCGTTGCCGCCGGCATGAACCACGGCGTGCTGCCCGTTCGCCGCCAGCCGCTGGTCGCGCTCATCGCCACCGGCGACGAACTCGCCACGCCCGGAACGGAGCCCGGCCCGAACCAGATCATCGCCTCCAGCACCTATGCGGTCGCAGCGCTTGCCCGGCGCTCCGGCGCGAAGATCCTCGACCTCGGCATCGTGCCGGACCGGCGCGAAGCCATCGCCGAGGCCGTCGGCAGGGCGCGGACGGCGCGGGCGGATGTGCTGATCACGCTCGGCGGTGCCTCCGTCGGGGATCACGATCTTGTCCAGGCGGTGCTCGTCGGCGAGGGCATGGAGCTCGACTTCTGGAAGATCGCCATGCGCCCGGGCAAGCCGCTGATGGTCGGCAGCTTCGGCGCCATGCACGTGCTGGGACTGCCAGGTAATCCGGTCTCCAGCATGGTCTGCGCGCTTCTCTTCATGGAGCCGCTTCTGCGCAAGCTCGCCGGCCTGCCCGCCTCCGGGCGCGAGGTGATGGCGACCACGGTTGCAGCGCTGCCGGCGAACGATCATCGTCAGGACTATGTCCGCGCCTGGCTGAAGCGCGAAGCGAACGGCAAGCTCTTGGTGGAAAGCTTCGGCAAGCAGGACTCTTCGCTGATGAAACAGTTCAGCCAGGCGGAATGCCTGATCATCCGCCCGCCGCATGCGCCGGAGCTGCCCGCCGGCATGCAGTGCCCGGTTTTGCTGCTGCACCCCGAAAGAAGCTGAGTCCGGAGTCAGTTATTCTGGATAAACAGCTTAATATGTAAAAATCATTCGACACACCTTATGGACGCTTGCCCTGCCTTGGCTATGCTGGAAACGCACTGATTCCAGCCCGTTCACGGAGACCAACTGATGTTGGAGCGAAGCCCACGGCACCGCGAGATCCAGATGAATTTCCGCTCGCTCGCGGAAAAGATCTTCGCGCGCGAAGGCGCGATCATGGTGGAAACCGGCTGGAAGACCAAGAATGGCAAGGCGGCGCCCACCGCGCCCGATTTCGCCTTCAAGCGCCCGCCGGAAAACGAGCTCACCGTCGTCGAGGCCAAGTTCCTGCGCAGCCGCCGCATGGAGGACGGGCTTTTCCGCAATGCGCTGGAAGAAATCAAGCGCTACCGTGACAGCCGGAAGGCCAAGCATGCGGTCCTGATCCTGACCAGCGAAGCCTCCGACATGCAAATGCAGGAGGCGGAGCGCCAGGGCATCTCACTCTGGGGTATCCAGCAGCTCGTGCCGATGGCACTGAAGACGCCGACGCTGGCCGAGGCACTCGCGGACCTGCTGCGCGAGGTCTCCTATGACGGCGACCACTTCCTCGACACGATGCAATTGCTCGAGGCCAACACGACGCGCTCCAAGGCGCGCGGCGAAGGCGCGAAGCTGATCGCGGAGTTCGAGCAGATCAAGCCGGGCCGCGAGGGCCAGCGGCGCTTCGAGCAGGTTGGCGAAAAGGCGCTGCGTCTTCTTCTTGCCGAGCAGGTGCAGCGCTGGAGCGTGCCTGTCATCACCGAGGACGGCATGAGCCGCCCTGCCCTCGTCGTCCGCCTGATGCCGCGCCACGACGTCTGGCTTCAGCTCGCCAGCGATTTCTCGAGCCGCTACATGACGATCAGCTTCCTCAATGACGGCGATTCCGCAGGCTATGCCGAGATTCAGACCGCGGCGCGGCATCTCTACCCCAAGGCGAACCGAAGCCTTGGCCTCGTGCTTGCCCGGTCGGGCTGGGAAGGCGCCTGGCGCCGCGGCGCGATCGAGCAGCTGCGCGACCACGGCAAGCTGCTTCTCACCCTCGGGCTGCAGGACCTGAAAGACCTCCTCATCGCCCGCGATTGCGGCGACGAGTACCACGACTTCTTCCATGAACGGGCTAACGACCTGATGGCGGACAATCTCGTCTGATCGCCTTCAGATCATGCCCCAGGGCACGACGCGCAAGCCGTCTGGCCGCCGCTTGTCCCCCACTTTCAGATAGCCGCAGCCGGACGCGCCTATCGGCGCGGGCCCCGGGCGACGCGTTCGATTTCCTCTCGGACAAGCCGCTCCACCAGGGTCGGCAGATTGTCGTCGAGCCATTCCTGCAGCATGGGACGAAGCAGGTCTTCGGCGACTTCGTCCAGGGAACGCTTGGCAGTGCTTTGCACCATTTCGGCAAGTTCGTCGAAAGAGCGCGCGACTTGCAGACCGGTCGCGTCCGAGACAAGCGGCCTTGCCTCGTCGGAGAGCGCCAAGCCCTGCCCCGGCTGGACAGGGTCGATCCGGCGCAGAGGTTGAGCGGCTTCCGCGACCGGGCGGACGGTTTCGATGGAACGGTCATTGGCTGCAAGCGAGGCCATTTCGGCCTCTGCGCTGCGTGGAGTGGCTGATACCGGCTGATGGGCAGATGCCTCTGCGCGCGGCGTTGGCGGAATGCGAGGCTCGGCTTCCACAACGGCGCGGGGTGCGGACATGGGCTCTTCGACACGCGCAACAGGTTCGCCGCGTACGGACGAAGCGGCGGGACGAAGCTCGACGGGACGGCTCTGCTGAACCGGCTCTGGAGAGGCCAGATTACGCAGCATCTCGGAGGGCGAACGCTCGGAGGCGGCGCGCACACGGGCGGCAACGTCTGCGAGGGAGATGGAGCGCTGCTCGATGTCGCGACGCTCCCGGGATTCGGGCACGCTGGCCGGAACCGTGCCCTGAGCCACTGCGGCCTGCGGCGCGGGCTGGAGGTTCTGCAGAGCGGCCTGCGGAATAGGTCGCGGCGCGGCGGCAGCCTGCAGCGCCGGGCTTTGTGCACGCTGCTCTCGTGGCGAGGCTACGGCCGAGAAATCGGGTAGCTCGTCTTCGATCGTCAGATGAATGTCTTCCGGCTCGTCGGCGGGAGCTTCCTCATCATCATCGGAAATGTCGAACGCCGGCATGGTGCCACCGGCTGCCTGCACGGCGTCGGGCTCGTTGCTTTCGATAATCCGGCGGATCGACGCCAGAATCTCTTCCATGGACGGTTCACGCGCTACACCTGGCTGAGCCATATCTATCCCCGTTCTAGCCTTACGCGCCGCGTGCCCGCTACCGGCACAGGCAAGAACCGCAGCTGCTGCCAAGGCAGACAAATCCGGTCCTCCCTGCGCCAAATCAGGCGCGACCCGTGTGAGGATAGGGGAATTGAGCGCGGAAAAAAACTCCGTGAATCAACAATTAAGCATGATGCACAGGATTTGTGGCCGGCAGGTGGCCGTGCTGCGCGGCTCGCGAACGGTCGGCATCGCCCCTGCTGAAACAGAAAAGGCGCGAGAAGCGCCTTTTCGAAACGATGCGGTCAATGGCGGCTCAGTTGCCGGATACGGTGCGGAGGCTGAACCACTTGTCCTTGACGGCCTGATAGTGGTCGTCGGGACGGTATTCCGCAACTTGAAGATCCTGGCCGGCAACCGTCAGGCGGCCCATTGCGGCGAGAGCCGAGTAGCTCGACACGACGGCATTGCGGGCAGACTGCGCCAGGTTTTCCTTGGCGTTCAGAACCTGCTGCTGTGCATTCAGCACGTCGAGCGTCGTGGCCTGGCCGACATTGCGCTCCTCGATCACGCCTTCGAGCGCGAGCTGCGCTGCGCTGAGCTGCTGCTGGTTGGCGCTGATGGCGACCCGCGAAGCCTCGAAGTTCGCATAGGCAGAGACCACCATCTGCTGCACCTTGGCGCGAGCGGAATCCACCTGAATCTGGCGGGCGCCGAGGTTTTCCTTGGCCTGGCGGATGCGGCCATATTCCGCGCCGCCCTGGTAGATCGGGATGCTCAGCTGGGCAGTGACCGAGCTGGAGGTCAGATCGTTCGGCGAGGAACTGGCCTGGTCCGAAGCACTGCGCGCCACGTTGCCGCGGATGCTGACCCCGGGAAGCAGAGAGCCCTCGGCCTCATCGACCTGATAGCCGGCGGTATCGACCTGATGCAGAGCGGACTTCACCGACGGGTTCTCGGTAATCGCGACCTCGACCGCCTGCTGCAGCGCCGACGGCAGGCCCTTCTGGGCCGGCGACGGCTGCTTCACGCTGTCGGGTTCGGAACCAACGATCTGCACGTAGGTGGAATGGCTGACCTTCAGCTGCGCGACGGCAGCGGCCAGCAGGGCCTTGCCTGCTGCCAGCTGCGCCTGCGCCTGGCTGACGTCGGTGCGGGTGCCCTCGCCCACGTCGAGGCGGGTCTGCGCAGCCTTCAGCTGTTCGTTGAGGAAGGCGAGGTTCTGCTTGCGGATGGAGACGACCTGCTGGTCGCGTGCGATATCCGCATAAGCCTGCACGGCGGACAGCAGGATCTGGATCTCGTTTGACTTCAGTTCTTCCTGCCCGGCGAAGACGCCCGATTCCGCGGCGCGGATACGGCTGAGGGTCTGAAAGCCGTCGAAGATGACCTGCGAGATCGAAAGCTCGACCTGGCCGGAATGGTAGGTGGTTTCATAACCCGGCGCACCGGCAAGGTCGCGCAGGTTCGTTGTGGTGCCACTCAGTCCCGCAGAAATCTGCGGGCGGTAGCCGGCCTTGGCGATCGTCACGTTTTCGTCGGTGGCGCGCAGCGCGGCGCGGGCGGCGTTCAGATCAGGGTTGTTCGCATAGGCCTTGGCCATGGCGCCCTTCAGCGTCTCGGCGGAAACGGGCGCAGTGGATGCCACCAGAAACGGGAACACGGCTGCGGCCATAAGGAAGTTTTTAAAAGACACTGTCAGTCTCCAAACCGGAAATACCAGAGCGAACGCCCCTCAGGGGCTAACGCATCGCCAATGATCGAACCGCAACATGAACCGTCTCGCACCATGCCACAATCTGATATTGCCACAGAAAGTGTTAACCATGTTTCAAGGCGGTATGCTTTGTTGCGAGGCTGCAACAAGCGACCATCGAAAGTCCCTTGTGCAACCTTAGACTTGCCTAGAACTGGAACTCCACTGCCTTGCGGAAGCCCGGCAGCGGCTTCACAGCCGTGTTGAATTCCGGCGCGGCGCTGACGACGCCACGCTCCTTGACGAAGAGATGCGCACGAGAGGCATTGCCGTAACCCACGACCGCAACGAGCCGGCCGCCATCCTTCAGCTGGCCGAAAAGGCTGTCGGGAACGGTTTCCACCGCGCCATCGATGAAGATCAGATCGAACGGGCCGTCCGCGGCCGCTCCCTTTTCGAGATCGCCCGAGACCACCTTGACGTTGGCGCTGCCGGCCAGATTGGCCTTCGCGGCCTCCGCCAGCGCTGCATCGCTTTCAAGCGCCACGACGGAACCCGCCAGAAGAGACAGAAGCGTAGAGATGTAGCCGGTACCGGCGCCGATCTCGAGAACCTTGTCTTCCTTGGATATCGCTGCGAGCTGGAGAAGCTTTGCGATGGGCGACGCATCCTGGAGATACCGACCGGTAGAGCCGCCGATTTTCAGCTCGATGGCCGTATCCACATAGGCAAGAGCCTTCGCGGAATCAGGCACGAAGTTCTCACGCGGCACCGTCAGAAATGCGGAGAGCACCGAGTGCGACGTGACATCCACCGTACGCACCTGATTATCCACCATTTTCACGCGCTGCGCTTCGTAATCGATCATTGTCTGAATGCCCCATTGAGCCGGACCCCGTGGGATCGACGGCGTTGAACCGAAGAGTTCGATTACACGTTTCTTAGCGGCCTCGAACGAAGCTTTCAAGTCGGGGGTGAAGGCTGACAACAAAAACCCGCAGAGCGCGGATTCTTTGCCACAAGGTTGCAATCACAGAAGCGAAAAAAGACATGAGATATAATGGAGGCCTCGCCGAGAATCGAACTCGGGTGCAAGGATTTGCAGTCCTCTGCGTC
>CAMFHT010000146.1 GCA_945952245.1 uncultured Rhizobium sp.
GCACCGGTATCGACATGCTGCTGAAGCATGGCGCGGTAATCCATCTGGTAAACGTGGTCTGCTGCCAGCACCAGCACGTGGCGCGGCGCGAAACCGTCGATGCGGTCGATGTTCTGGTAGACGGCATCCGCCGTGCCCTTGTAGCCAGCAGTATCATTGTCATGGCCGGAGCCCACGCAGAGAACGCTGCCCT
Organism: uncultured Rhizobium sp.; assembly: GCA_945952245.1. GTDB lineage: Bacteria > Pseudomonadota > Alphaproteobacteria > Rhizobiales > Rhizobiaceae > Gellertiella. The sequence continues at coordinate 194 of CAMFHT010000146.1, forward strand.
CGCGCGTGGCAAAGCGCGGCTCCCAGCGGTTGCGGATGTGGTTGACGAGCCGCTTCGGCTCGTACTGGGTCGCGACGAGCGCCCTCGGGATGCCCGAATTCAACGTGTTGGCGAGCACGAAATCCACGATGCGGGAAGAGCCCGCGAAGGGGATGGCGGGCTTGCAGTCGCGGTCCGTCAGTTCGTGCAAGCGGCTGCCTCGGCCGCCGGCCAGGATGAAGGCGAGGCAGGACCGCGTAAGCGAAGCTGGCGAGGATTTCATCGTGCGCTTTTCCGTAAATACAAGTTTCGGGATTTTTTGGGGGCATGCCGCCCCATTCTGTTTGCACTCGACAAACGCACCGATCCTTTCCTTGGTTCCCGCGCGTAAGGGCGGTTCGCACCTTTATTTTCAGGAACCACAAATCACCGGTTGCGCCGCAATTTCGCCTCTGCCGGAACTTTTGCGGGGTCCCGAGATTTCCCTCCCCTGACGGTAACAGCATGCAGGGCAGGTGAAATGGCAGGTGAGCCAAGCGAACTGGACAGCCACGGCAAGGGCTGGGGGGCACGCATCCGCGATGATGGCAGGGCCGAATTCCGGATCTGGGCACCAGGTCCGGACTGGATGGGCGTGGTCATCGGCGACCAGCGGCTAACCATGGAAAATCAGGGAGATGGCTGGTACGAGGCCGTTGTGGACAACGTCGCTCCCGGCACGCCCTATCGGTTCCGCCTGCCCAGCGGACAGGAGGTGGCCGATCCCGCTTCGCGTGCGCAGTTCACGGACGTTCATGGCGCGTCTCTGCTGGTCGACCATCGCAGTTACACATGGCGGAACTCCGCGTTCAAAGGGCGTCCCTGGCATGAGGCGGTGATCCTGGAAATCCATATCGGCACGTTCACGACCGAAGGAACGTTTCGCGCAGCGATTGAAAAGCTCGAGCGGGTCAGGGATGCCGGCTTCACCGCCATCGAGATCATGCCGGTTTCGCATTTCCGCGGCGAGCGCGGCTGGGGCTATGACGGCGTGCTGCCCTATGCGCCGCATGTCGCCTATGGTTCGCCGGACGATCTGAAGGCGCTGATCGACGCTGCCCACGGGCTGAACCTCATGGTCTTCATGGATGTGGTCTACAATCACTTCGGACCGGAGGGGAATTACCTGCACAAATATGCGGAAAGCTTCTTCCGCAGCGACGAGCCAACTCCCTGGGGCGAGGCGGTCGCCTTCGAGAAGCCGGCAGTGCGTCGCTACTTCCTCGACAATGCCTGCATGTGGATCGGCGACTACCACATCGACGGCTTGCGCTTCGACGCAACCGAACAGATTCGTGACGAGAGCGAGGAGCACTTCCTGGAAGAAATCTCCCGCACCCTGCGTCATCGCTTCCATGATCGCTACCTGCACCTGATCTCGGAAGACCAGCGCTGCCGCAAGGCTTATCTGGTGCGGGGCGATGGCAATCAGCCGAAGGTCTTCACCGCCACCTGGGCCGACAGCCTGCACCACAGCTTGCATGTTCGTGTGACCGGCGAAGGCGTGGGCCACTACAAACAGGTGGCGGACGACAACTGGGGGAAGGTGCAGAGGGCGACTGCCGTCGGCCTGCTGCGTCCGGAAGGCGACCAGGTCGTGCCGGCAGATGCCTTTATCAACTTCATCCAGAACCATGACCAGATCGGTAACCGCGCCTACGGCAACCGGCTGAACACGATGATCGAACCGCGTCTCTATGAAACTCTGACGGCCATGATGCTGCTGGTTCCGCAGGTGCCGATGATGTTCATGGGCGAGGAATACGGCGAGACCAACCCGTTCTGCTTCTTCGCGGACTTTACCGGAGATCTGGCCGAAGCCATGCGGGCGAACCGGGTTACGGAAGCCGAGAACTTCGGCGGCATGCCGGTAGGCAAGACGCGGAAGGATCTGCCGGATCCGATGGACCCGGCGACGTTCAAGGCTTCAAAACTGGACTGGCAGCACGCCGATACCTATCAAGGCCGCGCACGGCGCGATTTTGTCCGGTCGCTGATTGACCTGCGCCAGCATCATATCGCGCCGCTGATCGCAAAGGGCGCACCGGTCGAGGGTCGCGTGATCGAGACCAGCGATGGTTTGCTCGCCGTCGACTGGAATTTCCCGGACGGTCGGCTCAGCCTGCGCATGAACCTTTCGGACAGTCCGCGCAGCCTGCCCGAGGTCACGGGCGCCATTATCTACGCCACCGATGGGTCCGGGCATATCGACGGGAGAACACTTTCGGCGCTCCCCGCCCCTGGCATCGCGGTCGCCGTACACCGGATGGAGCAGACGGCATGAGGGAAGACAATGGAAATTGGCAAGCGAACCGGACCGTGACCGCTACCGGACCAAAGCCTGACCGGCTGGAACAGGATGACGCCCGTTACGTTTCCACCCCACGTCCGAACCGCACCGGAGAACCAGACAGCATTCGAGAAGGGAGGATCCAAATGTCCTCGAACCTGCTTCATCGCGGCCCAGCGCTCAACGGTCCCCATGCCGATGGCACATCGATCGAAAGCCTCTACCAGCAGGCGACGGCCTGTGAACGCTGCGACCTTTATCGCAACGCCACCCAGGTGGTGTTCGGCGACGGGGCAGAGACGGCATCCGTAGTCCTCGTCGGCGAGCAGCCGGGGGACAAGGAGGACATTTCCGGCCGACCCTTCATCGGGCCGGCGGGCGCCAAACTGAATGCATGCCTCGAAGAAGCCGGCATCGACCGGGCGCAGTGCTACCTCACCAATGCCGTCAAGCACTTCAAGTTTCAGGAGCGCGGCAAGCGGCGCCTGCATGCGAAGCCGAATTCGGGTGAGATCCAGCGGTGCGCCTATTGGCTTTCAGCGGAGCTGAGGCTGATCAAGCCGAAGCTGGTGGTGGCGATGGGGGCGACTGCGCTCTCCTCGCTGCTCGGCCGGAACGTCCGCGTCACCCGTGACCGCGGCAAGCTTTTTGCGACACCGGCAGGCTTTCCCGTGCTGGTAACGGTCCACCCGTCCTTCCTGCTCCGCCTTCCCGATCCCGAGGAAGCGGCGCGCGAGCAGGCGAAGTTCGTGGAGGATCTCAAGAAAGCCCTGCCCTTCTTCCGAACCAGCGGCGAGATGGCCGACATCCGGAACAGCTGATCGCTTCAGGCCATTGCGGCCTGAAGCGCGCCTTCTATGTCCTTGAGGTCGAACGGCTTCTGCAACAGCACGGCGGGCCTGTTGCCGGGAACGGCCGGCAGATGATGATTGCCGGTCGCGAAGATGACTCCGATATCCGGGAGGTCGGCTCGAACGGCGACAGCGAGATCCGTGCCCGACATCTTCGGCAGGCCCATGTCCGTGAGCAGCACGTCGAAGCTGTCTTCCCGGATCTTCTCCAGCGCCTCTTCCGCGGTCGCGGCCTCCACGATCTGGTGGCCGAGCTCCTCCAGCATGTCCATGGTGTTGAGGCGGATCAGGAAATCGTCTTCGACCACGAGGATCTTCAGCATCCCGGTCTTCGCCGCTTCCTCCACGCGATGCTCGGTTACGGACGGAGCGAGGGACTGTACACCACCCTCCTCTGCCGTAGATGGAGCCGGTTCGGCGGCAGCCATGACCTTTGCGGGCTTGTTCCCGAGGACCTGGCGGATGCGCCTGGCAAGGGCCTCGCGTGTATAAGGCTTGGACAGCAGCTCGACGCCCGCATCCAGCCTGCCGTCGTGGACGATCGAGTTTTCCGTATAACCCGAGGTGAAGAGTACGGCGAGATCCGGCAGCCGCTCCTTGGCCTTGCGGGCAAGGTCGGCGCTGCGCAGCGGTCCCGGCATGACGACATCGGTGAAGAGCACGTCGATCGGGATGCCGCTTTCCACCACCGTCAGCGCACTCTGCGCATCCCGCGCCTTGAGCACGGTATAGCCGAGCTGACCGAGCATCTCGACCACGGTCGCACGCACCTCGTCGTCATCTTCCGCGACGAGAATGGTTTCCGTACCGCCGGAGATCGGGCCCATTTCCTGCTCGGTAATGTCCTCCTCCTCCGCCGTGCTGCGCGGCAGGTACATGCGCACCGTCGTGCCCTCACCAAGGACGGAATGAATCTTCACATGCCCGCCCGACTGCTTGACGAAGCCATAGACCATGGAGAGGCCGAGCCCGCTGCCCTTGCCGACCGGCTTGGTGGAGTAGAAGGGTTCGAAGGCGCGGGCGATCACGTCCGGCGCCATGCCCATGCCCGTATCCGTCACCGACAGCACCACATATTGGCCCGGCGTCAGATCGGCATCGCGCGCGGCAAGGCCGTTGTCGATGGTCTCGTTGGCGATCTCGATCGTCAGCTTGCCGACACCGTTCATCGCGTCGCGGGCGTTGATCGCGAGGTTCAGCACCGCGTTTTCGATCTGAGAGGGATCGATCAGCGTGTTCCAGAGATCCGGTGCGCGTACCGTCCTGATCTCGATTGCCTCGCCGATCGTCCGGTGCATGAGCTCCTCGAGACCATCGATGAAGCGGCCGATATTGATGACCTTGGGTTCCAGCGCCTGGCGGCGGCCGAAGGCGAGCAGCTGGTTGGCAAGCTTCGAGCCTCGGTTGACGCCGGCAAGGGCCCGCTCGATATACTCGCCTGCCTTCGCATTGCTGGCTACTTCCCGCGTCAGTAGCTGGAGGCTGCCGGAGACGACCTGGAGCAGGTTGTTGAAGTCGTGTGCAACGCCGCCCGTAAGTTGGCCGATCGATTCCATCTTCTGCGCCTGACGGAGCTGGTCTTCCGCCTGCTCCAGCGCCTGCGCCTGTTCCTGCTCCGCGGTTACATCTCGTCCATAGGCGAAGAGGTACTGACCCTCGGTGGTGATCCGCCAGTCGATCCAGCGCGCGCCGCCGGCCTTGTGGCGGAAGCGCAGCACCTGATCCATGAAGTAGGGCCGCTGTCCGCCTTCAGTCAGAGTGGATTCGAGCTTTTCCTCGTCGTCAGGCCAGATGAAGCTGCGGAAGCTCTCGCCCAGAACCTCTCGCGGGCTGTAACCCAGCGCCGCCGTCCAGGCCGGGTTGACCGAGCGGACAATGCCGTCGTCCTGGAGAACCACGAGCAGGTCACGGGAATTGCGCCAAATACGGTCGAGCTCGGCGGTGCGTTCCACCACCTGCTGCTCCAGAGACTGCGCGATCTGCTTGAGCTCCTGCTCGGCACGCCGGCGTTCGGAGGCCACACGGGTGCGTTCAGCCACGTCCCGGATGAAGTCGATCTCTTCCGGCAGCCATTCCCGCTCCGTCTTGTTGGTAAGGTAGAGTACGGCGACCAAGTCGTCCCGCTCGCGCACCGGCATGTTGATGAAGGAAAGGGCACGGATGGCATCGAGTGCGCCGGCGGTCTCTGATGTCCGCGGGTCAAGTCGCGCGTCGGAGATGACGACGGTCTCGCCGCGCTTCAGATCCTCGATATAGGTGCCGAAGTCGCGGAACTGCAATGTTCCGGCAAGGCTGTAGATGCCGGGTGCATTCCAGTCCTTCTCGATGGTGATCGTCTCGCTTTCGGGGTCGATCGTGCCATAGCCCGCACGGCTGACTTCCATGATCCGCCCCAGCATTTCGGCTGCGGCATAGGCAATGTCGCCTGGTTCCACCAGGGTGCGGAAACGGTCAGTGAGTTCGATCAGTGCCGACCGGCGCTTTTCCAGCGCGCGGACCTCGGTGACGTCGACGTTCACGCCAATCATGCCGACGAATTCCCCGCCCGGGCCGAAGCGCGGCAGGAAGCGGCACTGGAGCAGGCGATACCGCCCTTCGTGATTGCGCAGCCTCAATTCGATCAGGCCGGGCTCCGGATTGGTCTCGCGCTGGAACATGTAATCGGCGAGCAACGGGATATCAGCAGGATGGACGGCGGAATTCCAGTCGATGTCGACGGACTCTCCTGCTCGAACGCCCCAGAACTGCCGAAGCTCGGCGTTCAGATAGACGACATTGCCGGCCGCATTCGTCATCCACAGCATGACCGGCGCGTCCTCAGCGACCAGCCGGAACCGAGTCTCGCTGTCGCGCAGCGCCTCTTCGGCCAGTCTCTGCTCGGTGACGTCGTAGCCTTGCACAAACACGCCGGACGTCGCGCCATTGTCTCCGAAGAGCGGCTGGCAGACGAAATCGAGGAAACGCTCGTCCGCATCCTCCTCGCCCTCGCGTTTCAGCACCATGCGAACATCACGTCCGACATAGGGCGTTCCCGCCCGCCAGACACCATCCAGCAGATCCATGAAGCCCTGTTCGACGAGTTCCGGCAGCGCCTCCCGAAACGGTCTGCCGATGATCTCCCTGTTATCGAGGAGCTGGCGGCAGGCGCGGTTGGCGATCTCGAACACGTGTTCGGGGCCGGCAAGGGTGGCGACGAAGCCCGGCGCCTGCTCGAACATCTGCCGCAGACGCTCGCCCTCGCTTTCCAGCCGCCGCTCGGCCCGCACCTTGCCCGTGGTCTCGACCACGATCGCAATCACCGCAACGGGCTTGCCGCTGTCATCGAGGAGCGGCGAGTAGTCGAGGTTCATCCAGACCTGTTCGGGCTCGCCATTGTTCCGGTAGAGCGTCAGTTCCTGGTCCTGGAACGCGAGTGTCTTGCCGGCCAGACAGGTCTTCATCACGTGATCGTTGAAGTCGGCGACTTCCGGCCAGCCTTCGCGCACATGCGAGCCGAAGAGCTGCGGATGGCGTCCGCCGGCAAATCCCGAATAGGCATCATTGTAGATCATGATACCTTCCTCGCCCCAGAGCGTCACCATGGGAACTGGGGAGCGAAGAATGAGACTGCAGGTATTCTTGAGATAATGGGGCCAACCAGCGATCGGCCCGAGCGGCGTCTTTTCCCAGGCATAATCAGCGATGATCGCAGCCGTCTCCCCGCCGCCGGACAGGAATGCCGGCATGTCGGGATGGCGGTGAACGTCACCAAACTCTGTCGTCATTCAATCTAGCTCCCCGGAGCGACTGTTGGAGTATCAGGTCGGCAGTGCATCAACCCCATTTCAATGCCCTGCCCGCGCAACGACGCTCATACACGAAGCCGCTACTTCGAGCAGGAAAATAGGGCGTGACCATGGAACCTCAAGGCGCGTGCCGGCCGGGTTCGCAAGCATACCGAGGAATTCGGGAGCTGCCGCCGATCGCCATTCAATGCAGCGGAATCGTCATGGAGAACACCGTACCCTGATCGCCACCAAGGGTATACTTGCCGCCGAGTTGGGCGACGAAACCAGCGATCAGCTTGCTGCCCATCCCCTTGGAGGCCGAGGCTGCATCGAAACCCGGGCCGTTGTCGCGGATCGTCAGGCGCGCCTGGTCGCCCTCGCGCACCAGATCGACATCAAGCCGGCCCTTGCGGCCATCGCTGAAGGCATATTTGAAGGCATTCGACACAACTTCGTTGACGACGAGGCCGATGGGCAGCGCCTGATCGCGGTCGACGAACAAGCCATCCAGATTGGCAACGATATCCACGTCGCGGTTATAGGCCTTGGCGATTTCCGATATGACCCGCGAGAGATAGGGAGCGGCCTCGACCCGGTCGAACTGGTCGGACTGGTAGATCTGCTCGTGCACGGCGATCATTGCAGAGATCCGGTGCACCATCTCCTTGCGCGCCTGTTCCGGAATGGGCTGAAGCCGCACCAGCGCGGAGACGGCCTGCAGATTGTTCTTCACCCTATGGTGGATCTCGCGGAAGAGGAAGTTGTTGCGCTCCAGCGCCCTCTCCAGATCCTGGTTTCGACCGACGAAGGCGCGGAGCAATGCCGCGATGAGAACACCTTCCAGCAGGAGGAGAAGGATCATCGGCAGCCCGAACAGTGCTTCGGAACGGAAAGTCGCCCAGAAGAGATCGAGCATCTCCCCGCGGGCCACGCCGGCAACCGCAACCAGCGGCCATTTGTTGACCCGCCAGAAGCCGACGACGCGGTTCTTACCGTCAACCGGGGAGGCCTCGCTATGATAGAAGCCGCTCTGCTGCCCTTTCAGCGGCGCCCGGAACATCTCCGTCGAGGACAGGTTGATGGTCGCCGGCATCAGCGGATAACGCGCGACAAGCCAGCCGTCGTCCCGGATCAGGCCAACGGCCGAGGCCTTGCCGAGACCCATCGAGCTCCAGAAGTCACCCAGCGTGCGAACCGGGATCGCAATGGTCGCAACACCGTGAAAAGTGCCCGCCTGGCTGATGCGCCGGGCGATGACGAAGACCTCTTCCTTGCTGACCCGCTCACGCAGTTGCGGAGAGATGACCGTCCTGTCCTCGTTCCGCGCTTCCTGGAAATAAGGCCGGTCCGACACATTGATGACGGGTGCATTGGCGATATTGGAAAGGCGGAGCTGTCCCTTCTCGTCATAGACGGAATATTGAAACCCGCTCGGGAGATTGCCGACGGCCTGCGCGATATCCGCGATCGTATCGAGGGAGGACTGGATGGGTTTGTCCTCGAATACCGTATCGATGCGGCGGAGCGCCTGATCGCTGGCCTCGATCATCCATTCCATGTTGGCCGCCACGACATGCGCCGACGATACCGCCCTCGCCTCGCTGGCGGCGGCGGCAGAGCGGTAATTCTGCCAGATCATGAGGGCGGTGATGCCCAAGACGGCAACGACGAAAAGCAGGCCCATGGTCACGAAGGCCAACGGGCTGTTCGTCCTGTCACGCAACGTCGTGAAATCTGCACGTGTCACATTAAAGCCCCCCACATCGCGCCGAGGCGATGCGCAACACAACGCAGTACCAGTCGTTCAGCCCCACCTCCGACGTCGCAAAAGGAAATCCCTGTCCGGATCCCCTTCCCGCAAACTGCCGGCCCCGACAAATCCTTCCACGCGGGCCAGTAAGGGCTGATCCATGGATGGCTATTTCATTGTTACCAAAAAAATCTATTCTCGGTAGCGCCTATTTTACGGGTAGAGGAAAATATTCTACTCCAAAAACTAACAGGCGAGATTTGACTTCCGTCAAGCGCGACCGGCAGGAAACAGTAGCGGTGAATCCACTATTCTGTTTACGGCATGGGACTGATGCCCGGTACGCTTGTTTTTACGTGTATCGGAACATTCGGCGCGCTTGCCGGTTGTTGAGCCGTGGGGATACCCATCCAATCATCCAAGGAGATACCTCAATGGCTCAGAAGACGTTGGACGACCTGTTTTACGATACGCTGAAGGATATCTACTATGCCGAGCGGCAGATCCTGAAGACCCTGCCGAAGATGGCCCGCGCTGCGAAATCGCAGGAACTGAAGGCTGCCTTCGAGCAGCACAGGGAAGAAACCCAGGGCCAGATCGAGCGCCTGCAGCAGGTGTTCGAAATCATCGGCAAGCGCGCTCAGGGCAAGACCTGTGAAGCGATCCAGGGCATCATCGCCGAAGGCGAAGAGATCATCGAAGAGTTCAAGGACAGCCCTGCTCTCGATGCCGGTCTCGTTTCGTCGGCGCAGGCCGTCGAGCACTACGATGTCTCTTATATACATCTCCGCGCCCACGAGAC
>CAMFHT010000147.1 GCA_945952245.1 uncultured Rhizobium sp.
TTTGGCGTGTATGAAAATGGATCTCTCAAAGATATGGGGATGCCAGGCGACTACGTGACGCTCCTCGTTGGTGATTTCAACGGTGACGGCAAAGACGATATTCTGCGGCAGGAAAGAGGAAAGTATGTCGCCTCCGAAAATTTGTATACGATTGGCGTTTATCTGACAGGCAACGATACAGTTACTCTGGGCGATCACACGGCTGAGAACAACGCCACTGGCTTAGATCAGGCCGAGTTCAACGGCGACAAGGCTGTGCTCCTGGTGGGTGACTTCGACGGCGACGGCAAGGCCGATATCCTGCGTCAGCAAATCGGCAGCAGTTCGACCAGCAACGTCCTCCGCGTCTACAAGGGCAACGGAAATGGCGGCTTCGACAAGGCGGATGCCGATGCCAATGGCAATGCCGCCGGCATCACCGCGTCCGACTTCTACACGACGGTTGCCAAGCTCTATGTCTGTGACTTCAACGGCGACGGCAAGGCGGACATCCTGCGGCAGAGGATCGGCAGCCCGAGTGGCGATACTGCCAACATGCTGCAGCTCTACCTCGGCGACGGAAATGGCGGTTTCAGCAAGGCGCCTGTCGACGACAAGGGCAACATGCGCGGTATCACCCACCCGGACTGGTTCGACGGAAAGGTTTCCAACCTGCTCATCGGCAAGTTCGGCGGCACGAAATTCGCGGATCTTTATCGTCAGGGCCAAGGTACTGACCCCCACAATGGCGAAGTCTACCGCAATGACGAGAATAACGGCTTCGACTCCTTTGCTGATAACTATCGGGGTGGATCCTTCACGATTTCCGGCATCGAGAGCGTGCGCGGGACGAAGGCCGCCGACATCTTGAACGGCAATGACGAGAACAACACGATCAACGGCTATGGCGGCGCCGACATCATTCATGGCGGTGCTGGCAAGGATACGCTGATCGCGATGGACAACGACAGCCAGGCGCAGATCTTTGGCGATGCCGGCGACGATACGATCGTGATCGGCGGTTCAAAGGGCACATTCTACGTCGATGGCGGCAGCGAGGCTGACGCAAAACCGGGCAAGGACGTGCTCGATCTCAGCATGTGGGCAGGCGGGGCAACGGCCCATGTCAATGCGGATATGCGGACCGGCAAGGCCGTTCTTTCGACCCGGGGTTGGGACACCGGCACCGTCTACATGACGCAGATGGAAGGCATTCACGGAACACTCGGCAGTGACACCATCATCGGTGATGGCAATGCCAACATCATCGTCGGCGACGACGGTAACGATACTCTGACGGGTAACGGCGGCGATGATTCCATTGCCGGCAGCAACGGGCACGATGTGCTTTACGGCGGCGACGGTAACGACATTCTGAAGGACCAGTCTGGCAACAACAAGTTCTTCGGCGGAGCGGGGGACGACCAGATCATTGCCGATGCGACGCTTGGCGTGCTCTATGCGGAAGGCGGGGATGGCGACGACATCATCCAGGTGGCCGGTTTCGGCAAGAAGAACGCCGCTCATGACGGCAATTACACCATTGATGGCGGTGCAGGCCGCGATGTCGTCGATTTCGGTGCCATCAATCTCGGGACGTACTTCAACAAGGTGCTGAACGATACGACAACCGTGACGACCCGGGATGCGGCGACTGCCTTATACTTCAACCAGTCGATCTCGACAGAATATGCGGCTGATTTCAACGGTGACGGCCTCACCGATATCCTGCGCCAAGAAAAGGGTGGTTGGTCCAAGGACGACACAGACATGATCCAGGTCTGGCTGGCCGATGGCAAGGGCGGCTTCTACAAGGCTGAAGTGGCCGCCAATGGAAGTGCGAACGGCGTTTATTCTCCCAACTTCGGCTTCGAAAGAATGCGACTGAACGTTGGCGATTTCAACGGGGATGGGAAAGCAGATTTTCTCACCCAGTTCTGCGGTGATATCGTAAATTCAAAGTCCACCAATGTGCAGATCTATTTAGGGGATGGCAAGGGCGGCTTCAAGAAAGGGCCGGTGGACAGCAATGACAAGATCCCGAACATCCCGAATATGCAAGGCGAATTCGTCAACGTCATCGTCGCGGACTTCAATGGCGACGGAAAGGACGATTTTGCTCGCCAGGAGAAGGGCGATTTTGTCAAGGACGTCTATTCCACACTCAACGTCCAGCTCAGCGACGGTGACGGAACGTTCCATCAGGGCGAAGTCAACGACACCGTCTATAACATCGCTCTCGGCTTCAACCATAACTTGGCAAACGGCGACACGTGCAATCTCTATGCGGGCGATTTCAACGGGGATGGTTATGCGGATCTGCTGCGCCAGGAGAAGGGTAGTCTGGCAACTGATAAGGCATGCATGCTCCAGGTCTTCATGGGCGATGGGAAAGGCGGTTTCGCCTTGGGCGAGACCGACTCGGTCGACAACAACGCCAAGGGCATAACGGCCGCCGATTTCAATGGCGACATCGCCAAGCTCTATGTCGCCGACTTCAATGGTGACGGCAAGGCCGATATTCTTCGGCAGAAGATCGGCACGTCCGGCAAGGATACGGGAGCTATCCTCCAGATATTCCTCGGCGATGGCCGCGGAGGTTTCAACCTTTCGAGCAACAGCGACACCAACCAGGATATTGCCGGGCTGACCTCGACGGACTTCAAGGGTTACAATACTGCACTTCTCCTCGGCAATTTCAGCGGCAACGGCAGGGCCGACATCGTGCGCATCAACGATGCCGTCAGCGTCGATACCTTCTTCAGCAAGGGCGACGGCACGTTCATGGATACGAAGGGCTGGGAGCGTAAGGGCCGCGGCGTGAAGATCGATCTTTCAACCGGAAAGGGCTATGCCGTCTACGTGCCGACGGGAGGCAACATGAGCGAACAGGGCGGTGCGATTTCGATCACGAACGTCGAGGATCTGCGCGGCACGAATGGCAGCGACTATCTCTTCGGCAACGATCAATCGAACGCGTTCGATGGCATGGAGGGCAATGACGAGCTCTATGGCAATGGCGGGAACGACACGCTGCTGGACGACGACGGCGACGACAAGCTCTACGGCGGGGCCGGGGACGACGTTCTGATTTCAGGGCTCGACGACGATTTGCTCGATTCCGGCACCGGCAACGACTACATGGAAGGTGGCGCTGGCTCTGACCGCTATGTTTTCACCCTCGATGGCGGCTTTGATACCATCAAGGGCTTCCAGGGCTATCTTCTCGGAGAAGCTGACGTGCTGCAAATCGACAGCAGCTACTATCGTGTGTGGGCGGAGTTTTCCAAGATCATGGTCCAGCAAGGCTCTGACGTCATCATCCAGCTCAACAGTTCCAACGGCATCAAGCTCTTGGATGTCAAACTGGCGGACATTTCGGAAGCCGACGTCGTTTTCGCCTGAGGCATAGGGGCGGGCGGACCGGCACCGGGCCGCCCACCTCCCCTGAAGTTCATTCATTCATTTCAAAGCATCGCATTTTTGCCCGACGGAAAGTCCGGGATCGGCGTATCGGGGTCTGCATCAGTCAGCTCCCGGTCTCGCAGATGAGGATGGGCCGCATCGGCGCAGGAGATCAAGGCATGACGAACCCCACATTGATCCTGGACGAGATCCCGATTGCCGGCGGCGGCAGTGACCTCGGCGATATCGGTGGCGAAGCCTCCGGATTGCACGCCCTGAGCGGCATTGCCGCCTATTTCCGCATTCCGGCGGAACCCGCCTATCTGCAGCGCGAGCTTGCGCTGCCGGTGGGGGAAGTTTCGCCGCAATCCATTCTCCGCGCCGCTGCCATCATCGGCATGAAGGCCAAGATCTCCGGCGGATTGACGGAAAAACGTTTCGATACGCTGCCCACCCCCTGCATTCTCCGGCTCAGGACCGGTGCCTACGTGGTCTTCGGCGGGCGTGGTCCGGAGGGTACAATTCGTGTCGTCGATCCCATCCAGCGCATCGACAGTATGGTGGAGATCAAATTCTATCTGCCGCTTCTCGAGCCGTTCGCCATTCTGGTGAACCGGCGCCTGCGCGGGCCGGGCGCAGATCCCACGACCTTTGGATTCCAATGGTTCCTGCCCTCGCTCTGGCGCTACCGCAAGCCGATCGCTCATGTCCTGCTGGCGTCTCTCGTGGTGCAGATCTTTGCGCTGGTCACACCGCTCTTCTTTCAGATCGTGACGGACAAGGTGCTCGCCAACCGAAGTTACGACACGCTCTTCGTGATCGTGATCGGGCTGGTGGCGATCGGGCTCTTCGATGTCGTGCTTCAATATCTCAGAGCCTATGCGCTCAACCACACCACCAACCGCATCGACGTGGAACTCGGGCAGCGGCTTTTCGCGCATCTCATGCGCCTGCCGCTCTCCTATTTCGAAACGCGCGCTGCGGGGCAGACGGTCGCGCGCATGCGCGAGCTCGAGACGATCCGGCAGTTCCTGACGGGGCAGGGGCTCTTCTCGCTCCTCGACCTCCTCTTCACTGTGGTCCTGATCGCCGTCCTCTTCTTCTATTCCTGGAAGCTGACGGTAATCGTGCTCATGACGATCCCTATCTTCCTTCTGATCGGGATCTCAATCCGCCCGCCGCTGAAATATCGCATCGAGGAGAAGTTCAACCGCGCCGCGATCAGCCAGCAGTTTCTGGTGGAGGCGGTGGTCGGCATCCAGACCATCAAGGCGTCGGCGATCGAACCCGTCATGCGCAGCGACTGGGAGGACAGGCTCGCGGCCTATGTCCGCACGAGCTTCGATGCGTCCATGCTCGGCGCGCTCGGCCAGAACGGCATCCAGTACGTGGACAAGCTGGCCCGCGCGCTGCTGATCCTGTTCGGCGCCAAGGCCGTGATCGACGGCGAGCTGACGGTCGGTGCGCTGATCGCCTTCAATATGATCTCCGGACAGGTGGCGCAGCCCATACTTAGGCTCAGCCAGCTCTGGCAGGAATTCCAGCAGGTGCAGATTTCCGTCGCCCGGCTGGGCGACATCCTGAACTATCCTGCAGAGCCGGTCAGCCAGGCCATGGCCAACCTGCCGCCGCCAAAGGGGAGCGTCGAGATCCGCAACGTCTCTTTCCGCTACCGGAACGGCGCGAGCGACGTGCTGAAGAACGTCACGCTTGACGTGAGGCCGGGGGAGGTGATCGGGATCGTCGGTCCCTCCGGTTCCGGCAAGTCCTCGCTGACGAAGCTGCTGCAGAGGCTGTACATTCCAAACGAGGGACAGATCCTCGTCGACGGCATGGATATCGGCCAGATCGACCCGGCTTGGCTGAGGCGACACATCGGCGTCGTGCTTCAGGAAAACCTGCTCTTCAATCGAAGCATCCACGACAACATCGCGCTTTCGGATCCATCCATGCCGCGCCTCGACGTCATGCGCTTTGCAAAGCTCGCAGGGGCGGACGAATTCATCGCGAAGATGGCCTACGGTTATGACACCATGATCGAGGAGCGGGGCATCAACCTTTCCGGCGGCCAGCGTCAACGGATTGCGATTGCGAGGGCGCTCGCCACGAACCCTCGATTGCTCATCCTGGATGAGGCGACGTCCGCATTGGACTACGAGAGCGAGCGCCTCATCCAGAAGAACATGCGCGCGATTGTCAAAGGCCGCACCGTGTTCATCGTGGCCCATCGGCTTGGCACCATCCGCAACTGCAACCGCATCGTCGGCATGGAGGACGGACGCATCGTCGAGATCGGCTCGCACGACGAACTGCTGCAAAATCCGGGTGGCCTCTATGCCAGACTCTGGGCCATGCAGTCCGCCCAGGCCGAGGGAGCTGCCCATGCGTAAGCTGATGAACGTGATGACAAAGCCGAAGGCGAAGCGGGTGCCGCAGGGATCATCCCTGGCAGCACTGCAGGCTCAGCCGGGCCGGCGCCGGAACAACTTCCGGCCCACCGCCGACGACTACGAATTCCTGCCGGCGGCGCTGGAGGTCCTGGAGACACCGCCATCTCCTGTGCGCCTCGCCATCATGGGGTTCTTCGCCGTTCTCGTGGCAGCGGCACTGGCATGGGGCTGGTTCGGTCAGTTCGGCATCATCGTTGCCGGACAAGGCAAGATCCAGCCGCCCGGACGCGTCAAGGTCGTGCAGACCGCGGAAGCCATGAAGCTGATGGATGTAAAAGTGTCAAATGGCGATACCGTGCGAAAGGGACAGGTTCTGGCGGAATTCGACGGGACCGAAGCCCGCGCCGACCTCGCCGTCGCGGAAGAGTTTCAGTTCGCCATACGCGCCGAGCTTGCCCGCCGGGAAGCGGCGATTGCGGCGGCGCGCAACAACCCCGCGCTCGTGGTACCGCCTGCACCGGTGTGGCCGGCGATGGTGCCCGAGCGCTTCAGGCAGAGGGAAGCGGCCGTGCTCAATGCCGACGTGTCGCGTCTCCGCTCGGACGTCGGAGAAATCGATGCGCAGATCGAGCTCAAACGCCAGGAGCGCCGCAGCACGGCCGATGCCATCGACGGGGAGAGAACGCTCATCGCCAACCTGAAGGAACGGTTGGACATGGAGCGTTCGCTGGCGAGTTCGGGCGCGTCCAACAGGGCCAACATCCTCGAACACATGAACGCCCTGGTCGGCGAGGAGCTGAGGGTAACCGGACTTGAAGGCAAGTTGCGGGAGACGGATGCTGCCATCGGCGTCCTGTTCAAGAGCCGCCACAAGATCATCCAGACCTTCATCACCGAGAACACCAACAAGAAATCCGATGCGAGCCGCAATCTGGACGAACTGGTCGAGCGGGCGGTCAAGGCGCGGCGTCATCTCGACAACATGACGCTGGTGGCGCCTGTCGATGGCGTCCTGCTTGCCTCCAGCCTCTACACCAAGGGGCAGGTCGTCGGTGCGGGGCAGGAGGTTCTGCGCATCGTTCCCGCAGGCGAGCGGTTCGAGGTTGAAGCTTATTTTCCCAACAAGGACATCGGTTTCGTACGGGAGGGCCAGAACGTTGCGGTGAAGGTCGACAGTTTCCCCTACAGCCGTTTCGGCATGCTGGAGGGCAAGGTGAGCTATGTTGCGAAGGACGCGATCCCCATCGGAGAAGCCGGGCAGATCGAGGGCAATCCGGTCAAGCCGGGGGAGAGCGCCATGTTCGCCGGCGCGCAGCGCACCCAGAACCTCTACTTCCCCGTCACCATTTCCCTGGGCAAGCCGAAGGACGGCATGAAGCTTACAGCCGGCATGACGGTGACAGCCGAGATCAACACGGGCAAGCGGCGCATCCTGGAGTATTTCCTGTCGCCGGTGCTCGACGTTTCCTCCAGTTCGCTTCGCGAGCGCTGAAGGAGAATGGCGCTCAACCACGTGCCCGATGGATCACCGCACTTAACCCCGCAGAGGAACATGCCTATATAGGAATGACGAAACGCAAGGCATGAAAGGAGCGCTCCCATGGACACGCGCGCCACAATCCGCTTCGGCTTCGACAATTCCTATGCACGGCTGCCGCGCCGGTTCACCGCGCCCACGGAACCCGCCAAGGCATCAGCGCCGCTCCTCGTCGCCTTCAACACGCCCCTGGCGGAGGAGATGGGGCTGCCGGTGAAGGACCTCGGCTCGTCCGAGCTTGCGGAGATATTCTCGGGCAATCGTCCGCCCGAGGATGCGGAGCCGGTGGCGTCGGCCTATGCCGGGCATCAGTTCGGCGGCTTCTCGCCGCAGCTCGGCGATGGCCGCGCCATTCTGCTGGGCGAAGTGGTGACGCCCGCGGGCAGGCGGCTCGACATCCAGCTCAAGGGATCGGGCCGCACGCCCTTTTCCCGCGGCGGCGACGGGCGCGCGGCTCTCGGGCCCGTGCTTCGGGAATTCCTCGTCTCCGAGGCCATGCACGCGCTGGGCATCCCCACCACGCGGGCGCTCGCTGCCGTCGTGACGGGCGATCCCGTCTATCGCGAAACGGCGCTGCAGGGCGCAGTCCTGACCCGCGTCGCGTCGAGCCATATCCGTATCGGCACTTTCCAGTATTTCGCCGCCCGGCAGGACAAGGAAGCCTTGGAACTGCTGACCCGCCACGCGCTCGAACGGCACTATCCGGATCGTTCGGATGCGGAGAACCCGGCGCTCTCGCTCTTCGAGGGTGTGATCGAGCGGCAGGCGGCGCTCGTTGCGGAGTGGATGCGCGTCGGCTTCGTGCACGGCGTGATGAACACCGACAACATGTCGATCTCGGGCGAGACCATCGACTACGGCCCCTGCGCCTTCATCGACGCCTATGATCCTTCCGCCCGGTTCTCCTCGATCGATACGGGTAGCCGCTATGCTTTTGCAAACCAGGGCGCGGTCGCCGAATGGAACCTCGCGCGCCTTGCCGAGGCGCTGCTGCCGGTGATCGATGAGGACGAGCAGAAGGCGGTGGATCTTGCGGTCGGCGCGCTCCGAAAGTTTCCGGCGCTCTTCTCCGCCAACCTTCTTGCGGCCATGCGCTCGAAGATCGGCCTTGCGGACGCGGAAGAGGGGGATGCCGCGCTGATCCGCGATCTCCTGAAGGCCATGCATCAGGGGCATGCGGACTATACCCGCTTCTTCCGCGCGCTTGCGAAGGGTGTACGGGCAGGGGGCGGGGAAGGGGATTTCGAGGATGCAGCCGGCGTCTTCGTCGATGTCTCGGCCTTCCGCGACTGGCTGCCCGCCTATCGAGACCGGCTGGTGCGGGAGAGGCATGACCTCGAGGTTCTTGCCGGCGCCATGGACAGCGTCAACCCGGTCTATATCCCCCGAAACTACCGCGTGGAGGAAGCACTGGCCGCGGCGGCGGAGGGGGATCTGCAGCCGTTCAACACGCTCCGGAACGTTCTCCTGAAGCCCTATGAGGAACAGGCGGGAATGGAAGCCTATGCGGAACCGCCGCCTTCCGACTGGGGGAATTACCGGACCTTCTGCGGCACCTGAGTTTTCCCGTTGAAAAACGGCAGGCCGCTCTTTGATCCGGCGGGGCTTTGCCGCATTCTCCCGGAAGTTCTACAAGGGAGGATGACGGGATGACGATCGACAAGGATCTGGAGTGCATTCAGCGGCAGGAGGAGGCGCTCTGCTTCGAGAGCTTCAACCTGGAAACCGCCTGGCAGCTGGGCTCTCTCATCCAGAAGATGGCGTCGAGCCGGAAGCTCGGCGTCGCGATCGACATCACGCTTCATTCCATGCCGGCCTTTTTCGTGGCCCTTCCGGGCTCGACGGCCGACAATTCCGGCTGGGTGCGGCGCAAGCGCAATGTGGCGCTGCGGTTCCTGAAGAGCAGCTACGGCGTGACGCTGCAGCTGCAGCGGCAGGGCGCGACGCTGGAGCAGAAATTCGCGCTGCCGGTGGCCGATTTCGCGGCCAGCGGCGGCAGCTTCCCCATCCATGTGAAGGGCACGGGCGTCATCGGCGCGGTGACCGTTTCCGGCCTCCCGCAGCGGGAGGATCACAATCTCGTGGTCGAGGCACTCGCAATCATGCTGAAGCAGGACCCGATCGCGCTAGCCCTTTCGCAGTCATAGAAGCGCCCGCGCTCAGCGGGCGTTTTCCGCCATGATCACCCTGGTCAGGCT
>CAMFHT010000148.1 GCA_945952245.1 uncultured Rhizobium sp.
AGCGCCATGTCCATGATCTTGCAGATCTTCTGGGCGTGGGTTTCCGACAGCGAGCCGCCGAGCACGGTAAAATCCTGGCTGAAGACGTAGACCTGGCGGCCATTGATCGTGCCCCAGCCGGTCACGACGCCATCGCCTGCCACCTTCTGGTTCTCCATGCCGAAATCGGTGCAGCGATGGGTGACGTACATGTCGTATTCTTCGAAGGAGCCGGGATCGAGCAGCACGTCCAGCCGCTCGCGTGCGGTCAGCTTGCCCTTGCCGTGCTGCGCCTCGATGCGGCGCTCGCCGCCGCCGAGGCGTGCTTCCGCCCGCCGGCTTTCCAACTGTTCCAGAACTGCCCGCATGCGGGTCCTCCCTCGAATGCCACTCACTCCCGCCCACGATCCTACAGGCTCGAGGCCGATCCGCAATAACGCCGATAGTCGGATAAGAAAACGCTTGAAGAGGTGCTCTTGCGTAAGATACAAATTTGCGAACTGAATTTTGCGAATTTGCGAAATGGCGATCGGGAAGCTCTATATAGGCCGGAAGGTCCGCGACATAAGGGAAGCAGCCCGCGCCACGCAGGGCCAGTTCGCCGAGCGCATCGGCATATCCACGTCCTATCTTAACCAGATCGAGAACAACCAGCGCCCCGTTTCCGCCGCCGTTCTGCTGGCGCTTGCGGAAAAATTCGCGATCGACATCGCCGATCTTTCTTCGGGTGAAGGGGATCGTCTGCTATCGGCGCTGACGGAGGCCCTGTCCGACCCGCTCTTCGATGCCTATAGCCCGACGCTTCAGGAGTTGAAGCTCGTCGCCCAGAACGCGCCGGGGCTTGCCCATGCGCTGATCACCTGCCACCAGGCCTATCGCCGCAGCGGCGAGCAGCTCGCAAGCTTCGACGACCGCCTCGGCAGCGCGACCGGGCTTGCGGAACCGACGCCTTATGAGGAAGTACGCGACTTCTTCCACTTCGTCGACAACTACATCCACGAACTCGACCTTTCCGCAGAGCGGCTGGCGCAGAGACTGGGCCTCGGTGATGGCGACAGCCACCCGCATCTCGTCGCGCATCTGGAGACCGCCCATGGCGTGAGCGTGGTGCGCGGCGAACCCTCCGACGATCTCGTCCGCCGCTATGACCCCGAGACGAAGCGGCTCGCGGTCAATCCTTATGCCCCTGCCGCGACACGTGACTTCCAGTTCGCGCTGCAGATCGCGCAGATGCACGATCCGGCCCTCGTGGATGCCATTCTTGCGCAGGCCGGCTTCCGCAGCGAGGAGGCGGTGGAAATCTGTCGCATCGGGCTGCACAATTATTTTGCGGGCGCCCTGCTCCTGCCCTACCAGCTGTTCCACCGGGCGGCGCGGGAATTGCGGCACGACATCGAGCTTCTCGCCGCCCGCTTCGGCTCCTCTCTGGAACAGGTCTGCCATCGTCTCAGCACCCTGCAGCGGCCGGGGTTGAAGGGCGTGCCGATCTTCTTCGCCCGCATCGACCGGGCCGGAAACATCACCAAGCGGCATTCGGCTGCCAAGCTGCAGTTCGCCCGCTTCGGCGCAGCCTGTCCGCTCTGGAACGTGCACCAGGCCTTCGAAATGCCGGGCCGCATCATCCGCCAGCTCGCGGAGACGCCGGACGGCGTACGCTATCTCTGCCTCGCAACCCAGATCTCGAAGGGCGGTGTCGGCTTCGGGGCGCCGAGGCCGCGCTATGCGCTGGCGCTCGGCTGCGAGATCTCCTATGCCGACAGCTTCGTCTATGCCGACGATCTCGACCTCTCGAACCGGGCCGGCTTCGACCCGATCGGCATTTCCTGCCGCATCTGCGAGCGTACCCGATGCCCAAGCCGGGCAGTACCGCCGCTCAAGCGCCGGCTGGTGATCCGGCATGATGTCAGGGGTACGCTGCCCTATGAGATATCGGACTGATCAGCGCTCTTTCTCGGCTTCGGCCCTGGCTTTCAGCTCGTAGATCTCGGGCGAGGAATGGGCATAGGGCACGAACTTCTCCCGCGCCTTCTGCCGCGGCCGGGTGACCATGCGGAAGATGGCGACGCCGCCGAAGGCAAGGCAGAGCGCAATCGCATACCAGAAGAAGGATACGGCGCCGAAATGCTCGACACCGAGCGCCGCAGTCGCGGGGCCTATGGTTCCGCCGAGTGCCCAGACGAGAAGCAGGTTCGAGGAGAGCGAGACATAATCTTCCGGCGCAGCCCTGTCATTGGCATGGGCAACGCCGAGGGGATAGAAGATTTCCGATATCCCGCCGAAGATCGAGAACATCACGATCAGCAGCCAGACCGGCGTTCCCGACGTGACGAAGACGAAGGCGAGTGAGATCAGCGCCAGCGCACCGGAGAGCCAGATCATCATCAGCCGGCGGTCCAGCCGGTCGGAGAGCGCGCCGAGCGGAAACTGCAGAAACAGCGCGCCGAGCTGTACGCTTGCCATGAGATAGACGATCTTGTTCTGCCCGAAGCCCAGCTCCCTGCCCCAGAGCGGTCCGATGCTGGCGAAGGTCGCGGAGATCAGGCCGGTCAGCAGGCTGGCGGAGGTG
Organism: uncultured Rhizobium sp.; assembly: GCA_945952245.1. Lineage (GTDB taxonomy): Bacteria > Pseudomonadota > Alphaproteobacteria > Rhizobiales > Rhizobiaceae > Gellertiella. The sequence continues at coordinate 2,546 of CAMFHT010000148.1, forward strand.
CCGAGCGGCGACGTCCGGAAGGCTTTCAGCAAATGGAGGCCGACCGGCGCATGCAGCTCCGGCTCGCCGACCCAGATGGCGGTGACCGGTACCAGCGCCAGCGCATAGAACCCTGCGGAAACCATCAGCAGACGGTCGCCCGCAGGATCGAAGGGCTGCGCCATCAGCTGGCCGAGACCGTAGAACAGGCCGAGCACCAGCACGTAGAGGGTCAGGATGCGGCCGCGCCCGGTATTGGACGCCATGGCGTTCAGCCAGCTCTCGATCACCACCGACTGGCCGGCATTGACGAAGCCGACCATCACCTGGATCATCATCAGGAGCGGGATCTGGTTGGTGAAGCCGAAGGCGAGCATGGCAACCGCCGACAAGGCGGCAAAGGCCGCATAGGCGCGAACCTCGCCCACTGAGCGGATGAGATTGCCCGCGAAGATGCAGCCGATCAGGAAGCCGGCGCTCTCCGCCGCAACGACCAGGCCGACATCGTTCGCCGTATGGCCGGTGGCGATCAGACGAAGAGGCAGAAGCGTGTGAAACAGGCCGGAACCCAGCGCATGAAGTGCGCCGCCCGCAAGCGGCGAAGCGATCGCAAAACGCGCCATCGACTGAGCCATGCCAACCCTCCCCCCGGCGGTTTCCCGCCCAGACGAGCGCAGGCGGAAAGCCTTGCGCATCCTGCAACCCAGCTTCCTGTTCTTGGCACTGGTTCTTCCTGTCTAACGGGATTTCATTTATCAGGCAAGCCGCAGCTATATGACCGTATAGGATCGTCTTTGCATATCCATTCCAAGAGGATGCCGCCGCTTGTTGGACGATGGCATGCCTCGCGCGCCGAAAGGGAAGCTCTTGCCCGCAATGAAGCTCCGGATGATCCAGAAGCCGCGCGCAAGCTATCGCCGGGAGCAGGCAGATGACCGCAAGCGCCAGCTCGGCGAGGCCGCTCTCCGCTGCATCCAGAAGAATGGCCATTCCGGCGTCTCCGTGCGCCAGATCGCTGCCGAGGCTGGTGTCACGCAGGGGCTGATCACCCATCATTTCGGCGAGATCAACGAGCTCATCGCCTATGCCTTCGAGATCATGGCGGAGGACCTGCACAGTGCGATCACCGCCGCGATCGACGCCGCGCCCGATACGGCCGAGGCGCGCATGGAGGCCTGCATCGAGGCCTCGTTCTCGCCCCTTATCTTCGACCAGTCGACGCTCGGCGTCTGGATCGTCTTCTGGGGTCTCGTGCTGCACTCCCCGCGCATGAGCGCCGCCCAGCAGCGCGACAACGGTCTCTATGTCAGCCGCATGGAAAGCCTGATTTCGGATCTTGCCGAAGCGGAAGGCTTTGCCGTCGCCGACCCTCGCCTCGCCGCGGTCCAGTTCGCCGCCATGTTCGACGGCCTCTGGCTCAACTGGTGCCTGAACCCCAGGAGCTTCCGGCCGGAGGATGGCATCATGCTCTGCCGCAACTGGGTGGAGGGTCTGCGGCGCGGGGCATATGCAGGGCCGGCTGTGTCCACTTCCTGATGCTCCGGAAGGTATTGGGTTCGGCATAGCCGGAACGAAAAAGGGCGGCCCTTCGACCGCCCTTTCTTCTATCGAAAAAACTGCCTCAGGCGATCTTCGGCGCCAGGCTGCCGGAGCGGTAGCGTTTGGCCATTTCCGGAAGCGGGATGGGCTTGATCTTGTCGGCGTGGCCGGCGGTGCCGAATTCCTCGAAGCGCTGCATGCAGAGCTTCTTCATCGCGGCCATGGCGGGCACCAGATACTTGCGCGGATCGAATTCCGACGGGTTTTCCGAAAGCACCTTGCGGATCGCGCCGGTCAAGGCCATGCGGTTGTCGGTGTCGATGTTGATCTTGCGCACGCCGTGCTTGATGCCGCGCTGGATTTCCTCGACCGGAACGCCCCAGGTCGGCTTCATCTGACCGCCGTACTTGTTGATGATCTCCTGCAGTTCTTCGGGAACGGAAGAGGAGCCGTGCATGACGAGATGGGTATCGGGCAGGCGCTTGTGGATCGCTTCGATCACGTTCATGGCCAGCACTTCGCCATCCGGCTTGCGGCTGAACTTGTAGGCACCGTGGCTCGTGCCCATGGCGACGGCGAGCGCATCGACGCCCGTGTCCCGGACGAACTGGGCCGCCTGGTCCGGATCGGTCAGCAGCTGGTCGTGGCTGAGCTTGCCTTCCGCGCCATGGCCGTCTTCCTGCTCGCCTTCGCCGGATTCCAGCGAGCCGAGAACGCCGATTTCGCCTTCGACGGAGACGCCGCCCCAATGCGCCATGTCGACCACCCGCCGGGTGATGCCGGCATTATAGGCGTAGTCGGCGGGGGTCTTGCCGTCTTCCTTCAGCGAGCCGTCCATCATGACGGAGGTGAAGCCGTACTGGATGGCGGACATGCAGGTGGCTTCGTTATTGCCGTGGTCGAGATGCATGCAGATCGGAATGTCCGGGTGCAGCTCGACGAGACCGTCGATCAGCTTGGCGAGGATGATGTCGTTGGCATAGGCGCGCGCGCCGCGGCTTGCCTGGATGATGACGGGCGAATTGGTGGCCGCCGCAGCTTCGAGGATGGCGATGCCCTGTTCCATGTTGTTGATGTTGAAGGCGGGCACGCCATAGCCATATTCGGCGGCGTGATCGAGCAACTGTCTAAGGGTAACGCGAGCCAAGCTCATTCCTCCTGTTGATGAACCTTTTCATGCCGGCAGGCGGCGACAATCCCCTTGCAGGGCCTTCGCTCCGCCAGCTCTCGAATTCGTGTAAGGCGTTATTTTTCAAGCGGCAAGGGGCGCAGGAGGCACCCTCCCGTATTGAATCGGTTGAATCTTCGAAGGCCCGAAAATTCACTTGGGCGAATGCCTTTGGTCTGAATATTTGCCCGCAACAGAACTGGCGTGTACTCAACCTCCCCACGAAATTGGCATTTGCAAAGGCTATGAGCGATTCCGGCTTTGCCCATTCACCATTATGGCGAAAAAAGGGTAAGGTTTTTCCCGCGGGTTCGAAAACTCGGAAAATTGTCCGTTCTTTAACTCGACCACATTGCTAGAGTTAATTCAGCAAATCTAAAGGAGGGTGGCGATGAACAGGAAATTCTTTGCAGGGCTTCTGACTGCCGGTCTTTTGATCGGCGCCGCCGTGGGCGCGCAGACGGTTCCGGCCCGGGCCGACCAGGCGCTTCTGAATGTCAGCTATGACCCGACCCGCGAATTCTACAAGGCCTTCAATGCCGCCTTCGCCGAAAAGTGGAAGGCCGATACGGGCGAGACCGTGACGATCGAAACCTCGCACGGCGGTTCCGGCAAGCAGGCCCGCTCTGTCATCGACGGCCTGCCGGCCGACGTGGTGACGCTTGCGCTCGAAGCCGACGTGGATGCGATCGCCAAGGCCACCAAGAAGATCCCCGAGGACTGGAAGAAGCGGCTCTCCAACAACAGCGCGCCCTACACCTCCACCATCGTCTTCCTCGTGCGCAAGGGCAATCCCAAGGGCATCAAGGACTGGGGCGATCTGGTGAAGGACGGAGTCGAGGTGATCACCCCGAACCCGAAGACATCGGGCGGCGCGCGCTGGAACTTCCTGGCCGCATGGGCCTGGGCGAAGCAGGCCAATGGCGGGGACGACGCCAAGGCGCAGGAATACGTGGCCGAACTCTACAAGCACGTGCCGGTTCTCGACACGGGCGCCCGCGGTTCCACCACGACCTTCGTGCAGCGTGGCCTCGGCGACGTGCTGCTCGCCTGGGAAAACGAGGCCTATCTGGCGCTCGAGGAACTGGGCCAGGGCGAATTCGAGATCGTGACGCCCTCGGTTTCCGTGAAGGCCGAACCGTCCGTCTCGCTGGTTGACGGCAACGTGGACGCCAAGGGCACCCGCAAGGTGGCAGAGGCCTACCTTCAGTACCTCTACTCCGACGTGGGGCAGAAGCTGGCGGCCAAGCACTATTACCGCCCGGCCAAGCCCGAACTTGCCGACAAGGCCGATCTCGCCCGCTTTGCAGACGTGAAGCTTGCGACTATTGATGATTTCGGCGGCTGGAAGGAAGCGCAGGCCAAGTACTTCGGTGATGGCGGCGTGTTCGACCAGATCTACAAACCGGCTCAGTAAGAAAGACCCCATGACGGCAACCCTTTCCAAAGGGTGGCAGTTCAGACAGCCAAGCGTTCTTCCGGGCTTCCGGTGGGCGCTTGGCTTCACGCTTGTCTGGCTGACGCTCATCGTCCTCGTGCCCCTGGCGGGGCTTTTTCTGCGTTCGAGTTCGCTGGGCTGGGATCAGTTCTTCGCGCTCGCGCTCGATCCGCGCACGCTGAATGCACTGAAGATCAGCTTCGGCACGGCCTTTGCCGCCGCGCTCGCAAACGTCTTCTTCGGCGTGCTGCTCGCCTGGGTGCTGGTGCGCTATCACTTTCCCGGCAAGCGCATCGTCGATGCGATCGTGGACCTGCCCTTCGCGCTGCCGACGGCGGTGGCTGGCATTGCGCTCACCACGCTCTATGCGCCGAAGGGCTGGATCGGTTCGCTGCTCGCGCCGCTCGGCATCAAGGTGGCCTTCACGCCGCTCGGCATCGTCGTGGCGCTCATCTTCGTCGGCCTGCCCTTCGTGGTCAGGACCGTGCAGCCGGTCATGGAAGAGATCGACCGGGAGGTGGAGGAAGCAGCGGCGACGCTCGGCGCCACCCGCTTCCAGACCATCTTCAAGGTGCTGCTGCCGGGGCTTGCCCCTGCCGTGCTGACCGGCTTTTCGCTCGCCTTCGCGCGTGGCGTCGGCGAATATGGTTCGGTCATCTTCATCGCCGGCAACCTGCCCTACAAGTCGGAGATCGCGCCGCTGCTCATCGTCATCCGGCTCGAGGAGTTCAACTACGCCGCTGCGACGGCGATCGCCGCCGTCATGCTGGTCCTCTCCTTCGCCATGCTCTTCCTGATCAATTCCATCCAGGCCTGGAGCCGCAGGAGGTATGGCTATGGCGCATGAGGCAAGGCAATACGACCGCGTGGTTTCGGAAACGCCCTTCGCGCGGCGCTCGCTCATCACGATCACGCTCCTCTTCCTTCTGGTCATCCTCGTCCTGCCGCTGGCCGCGGTTTTCACCGAGGCCTTCCGCAAGGGCGTACCGGCCTTTCTCGAAAGCCTCGGAGATCCCGAAACCTTCTCCGCCATCCGGCTGACGCTCCTGGTCGCCGGCATTTCTGTGCCCCTCAACCTCGTCTTCGGGGTCGCCGCCGCCTGGGCGATCGCCAAGTTCGAGTTCAAGGGCAAGGCCCTGCTTTCGACGCTGATCGACCTGCCCTTCTCCGTCTCGCCGGTCATTTCCGGCCTCGTCTTCGTCATGCTGTTCGGGGCGCAGGGCTATTTCGGCGAGTATCTGCAGCAGGCGGGGGTGCAGATCATCTTCGCCGTGCCAGGGCTTGTGCTTGCCACCATCTTCGTGACCTTCCCCTTCGTCGCCCGCGAGCTCATTCCGCTGATGCAGGAGCAGGGGAGCGCCGACGAGGAAGCCGCCCTGTCGCTCGGCGCCAGCGGCTGGCAGACCTTCTGGCACGTCACGCTGCCGAACATCAAATGGGGGCTGCTCTACGGCGTGCTGCTCTGCAATGCGCGCGCCATGGGCGAGTTCGGCGCCGTATCCGTGGTGTCGGGTCATATCCGCGGCCAGACGAACACCATGCCGCTGCAGGTGGAAATTCTCTACAACGAATATAATTTCGTGGCTGCCTTCGCGGTCGCCACGCTTCTGGCGCTTCTGGCGCTGGTCACGCTCGTGCTGAAATCGGTGCTGGAATACCGCTACAGCGACGAGCTTTCCGCCAGCCGGCGTCATTGATCGGGGTCACCATGGAAGTCAAAGTAGAAAACATCCGCAAGGAATTCGGCCGCTTTCCGGCGCTGCACGACGTATCGCTCGATATCCGCTCGGGCGAGCTGATCGCGCTGCTCGGCCCCTCGGGCTCGGGCAAGACGACGCTGCTGCGACTCATTGCCGGCCTCGAGACGCCGACCGACGGCCGCATCTTCTTCGGGACCGAAGACGCCTCGGAGAAGAGCGTGCAGGAGCGCAATATCGGCTTCGTGTTCCAGCACTACGCGCTCTTCCGTCACATGACGGTTCTCGACAACATCGGCTTCGGCCTGAAGGTGCGGCCCCGCGCCATCCGTCCGCCGAAGGAGGAAATCCGCCGCCGGGCCAAGGAACTGCTTGATCTCGTGCAGCTTTCCGGCATGGAGGGCCGCTATCCGACCCAGCTTTCCGGCGGCCAGCGGCAGCGCGTGGCGCTCGCCCGCGCCATGGCGGTGGAGCCGAACGTGCTGCTGCTCGACGAGCCCTTCGGTGCGCTCGATGCGCAGGTGCGCAAGGATCTGCGCCGGTGGCTGCGCGAGATCCACGACCGGACGGGTCACACCACCGTCTTCGTCACCCATGACCAGGAAGAGGCCCTGGAACTCGCCGACCGCGTTGTCGTCATGAGCCAGGGCAAGATCGAGCAGGTGGGTACGCCGGACGAGGTCTACGACTTCCCGAACTCGCCCTTCGTCTACGGCTTCATCGGCCAGTCGAACTGCCTGCGGGTGCAGGTGGATCACGGTGGCATCCACTTCGCCGGCAAGCCGCTCGGAATGGCCGCGGCCGCCGACAAGCATGGCGAAGCCCACCTCTACTTCCGCCCGCAGGACATCGTCCTGACCTCGACCGACGAGCCGCATCTCGAAGGCCACGTCACCTCCACCCGCCGCGTCGCCGGCACCCGCCACGTCGAACTCGACCTTGGCAACGGCGCGCATGCGGAACTGGAGCTTTCCCCGGAGCAGGCCGCAAGCGTTGACCCCAAGCGGATCGCGTTCCGGCCGACGCGGTGGAAGCTGTTTCCGGTGTGAGGGTGGCTTTCTCGCCCCTGGCGGGCGGGAAGCAGAACCGCCGGCGGCACTGTTCTCGCCCCTGGCGGGCGAGAATGGAATTTCA
>CAMFHT010000149.1 GCA_945952245.1 uncultured Rhizobium sp.
CACGACGGGAGGATCGGGACATGAAAGAGCAGATCGTCAGCAGCAATCAGGTTGGCAATTACCTGTCGAAGATCCGCCCGAAATACGAGCGCCGGCGCTTCGAGCGCAGGAAGTGCAATTTCATGGGCCGGGTCTTGTTCACGGAGCGAGGCACGCGCTGCATCACCCAGTACATCGTCATCGCGCTCGACATATCCGAAGTCGGCATCCGGATCCATACGACCTACACCAAAGAGATTCCGCGTCATTTTTACTTTTTCGTGGGCAAGTACCAGCACGGCATCGGCTGTATCGTCGTGGGCCGCGACAAGGACATCTTGCGATGCGAGTTCATCAAGGAAGAATCCACAAAGCTCGTGGACTTCCTGGCCCAGGTCAAGAACCCGAACTCCACTCTGGGCGAGCTGAAGACCGCCCTGCTGAAGCCGAGCAATCTTCTCTGATCGCAGCCCTCACATCAGCACGTAATGGTTCGGCTCCGGCGTTGGCGGCAGATCCGTCTCGCCCATGGCCTCGCGGAGATTGATCTCGATGACGTCGGCAAGCGCCGCGATCGGCAGATCGTTCGGCAACAGGCCGAAGGGCTCCTCCAGTTCATCGCTCAGCGCATCGAGGCCGAAGAAGGCATAGGCGACGAGGGCTGCGGCCACAGGCGTCGCATAGCCCATGGCGTCGACGAAGCCGAGCGGCAGCAGGAAGCAGAACAGGTAGGCCGTGCGGTGCAGCAGCAGCGTGTAGGCGAAAGGCACCGGCGTGTTGCGGATGCGCTCGCAGGCGGCCTGCATGGTGCCGAGGCTGGTGATCGAGCGGTCGAGCGTCTGGTAGAGGATGTCGGAGATCCGCCCCTGTCGCAGGAGACCCGCGAGATCCCCCGACATTACCCTCAGGATCGCATCCGGCGGATTGCGGCTTGCGCGATAGCTCGTCCGCACATCCTCGGGCAGGTGACTGAGGATCTTCTCGCCAACCTCCCCTCCCCTCAGGTGCACGACCATGGACTGGATGAAGGCGATGTTCAGCTTGAGCAGCCGGTGCCGCGAGGCCGTGCCTTCCGCATCCGGGCCGTCTTCCAGAACCAGCGTCTGCCGGGCAAACTGACGCGAGGTGAAGACGAATTCGCCCCAGAGCTTGCGCGCCTCCCACCAGCGTTCGTAACAGGCGGAATTGCGGAAGCTCAGGAAGATCGAGAGCGCGATGCCGAGCAACGCGAAGGGCGCACCGGCATAGCCTGGCAGCAGCCATGGCTCCCGCTCGTGCAGCAAGACCAGCATCGTCGAAACGGCGAAAACGCCGAAGATCTGCGGCAGGATGCGCGGCACGACCGAGCCCCGCATGATGTAGAAGAGCTGAAACAGGCTGGGGCGTGGCCGGATGATCATGGAGCGACTGCCTTGCGGTTATGGCTTCCCCTTCTCTAGCCGCAACAATCCCCGTGCATGGCGCCGATTGCGACATGCACTGCCTCGGCGCCAGATTGCCGGCAGCTTACCAGGCGCGAACGTCGAGCGTGCGGTTGCGATGAGCGGGATGGGTGCTGAACACGAAGATGCGGTCCATTTCCTTCTTCGTCAGCAGCTTCAGGAAACGCGCCTCGACCGTGTTGTTGGCATAGGCCTTCATCAGCACGCAGCCGATCTTGGCGATGCGGGCATCCGGGATGTCCAGATAGAACTGCTGCGGAATGTAGAACTGGGTGAGCAGCGACAGAACCGCGCCGCTGGCGGAAATGCGCACGAGATCGCAGCGGCGGGACGCAACGCGCGTGACAACGCCCTCGGTATACTCGATCCGAGCCGCGTTCATCGTGTCTTCCATCTTGTAGCGAGCCTCGCGGTCGTACATGAAAGACTCTTCCTTGTTCAGGAAGTGTTCTCTACCAGCAGACAACATGCCGCGGCCACCCTCTATTTCCATTCACCGGCCTAACTTACGGCAGGGACTTTAACAGAGGATGAGATTGCAGTCCGCAATTCTCATGTATTCCGCAGAACAATCATGACAATATAATTAAATTTGTTTTATAATTCGAGCAAATCACGTTTACTTGCGAAGGTTAACCCACGGCAAAGGACGGGGCGACCCGAAGGCCGCCCCGTTAACCTTAAGACATATTCAGAATTTCGGGGCCGGCTGGCCGGCCGAGCGGCAGGCCGCGATGACGGTGTTTGCCATGAGCATGGCAATGGTCATGGGCCCGACGCCACCGGGAACGGGCGTGATGACGCTTGCCACTTCGGCGCATTCGTCGAAGGCGACGTCGCCCACCAGCTTGCTCTTGCCCTCGCCCTTCTCCGGCGCGGCGACGCGGTTGATGCCGACGTCAATCACGGTCGCACCGGGTTTCACCCAGCTGGCCTTGACCATTTCCGGACGGCCGACGGCGGCAACCAGGATATCCGCATTGCGGCAGACGCCGGCGAGATCCCTGGTGCGGGAATGGGCGACGGTAACGGTGGCATTGGCCGCGAGCAGCAGCTGCGCCATCGGCTTGCCGAAGAGGTTGGAGCGACCGATGACGACGGCATTGAGGCCGGAGAGGTCTTCCCCATGGGTGCGGCGTACGAAGACCATGGAGCCAGCCGGCGTGCAGGAAACGAGGCCCGTATCGCTGTCGCCGGTGGCGAGCTTGCCGGCATTGACCACATGCAGGCCGTCCACGTCCTTTTCCGGCAGGATGGACTGGATGATCGGATCGGAATTCAGGTGCTTCGGCAGCGGCAGCTGGACGAGGATGCCGTGGATCGACGGGTCCTTGTTGAGTTCGGCGACGAGGGCCGCGAGCTCTTCCTGCGTCGTCTCTTCCGGCAGCGTGTGCTGGACGGACTTGAAGCCGCATTCCTTGGCCATCTTGCTCTTCGAGTTCACATAGGCATGGCTTGCGGGATCATTGCCGACGATGACGACCGCAAGGCCGGTCTTGACGCCGGTGTCCTTCTCCAGCTTCTCGGTTGCAGCCTTCACGGTGTCGATTACGGAAGCGGCGACCTGCTTCCCGTCAATTACTGTAGCCACGCTTGTCTCCCTGCCTTTTTCTGTTGAACCCGGCGCCTGGAAAGGCGCAATTCCCACGGATGTTCTCCGCCTCGCTTCGAGGTGTAGCGGGTCCGGGGCGTGTGGCCAATCTAAAATTTGGGGAGAGGCGAGAATGGCCTGCGAGCGGCTAAAGCTGTCTTTCTGCGGCTAATTTGCCGGGAGACGACGTCAGGCGGCGTTCGACTTGCGGGTCAGCACGCGGGCGCGGAGGTCTGCAAGTTCCTGCCGCAGCCGCTCGATCTCCGCCTCCTCCGCCGGATCGGCGAACATGTGCGGCGCGACCTGGCGGAGCTTGTCGATCAGCGGCAGGTCTTCCGGGGCGACATGGTCGAGGCCGAGCCGGGCACCGGACGCGAGAGGCTCGGTATTGGCCGGTTCATGGCTGCGGCTGCGGGCCTTGATGGACTGAAGCTTCGCGACGATGCTCTCCTCGTGTGGCAGAGGTGCCGCGGCAAGCTTCGCGGCTCCTGACGCTTCCGTCTCCGCAACGGGCGGCAGGACGGCAGGCTTGGCAGCGGCTTCGGCGACGGAGGTCTTCGCGGCAACCATTTCCGGTTCGATGCGTCTCGTCGGTTCGGAATGAGGGGCAAGTTTCATCGTTTCTGCCGCAGAAGGCACGGCGCGCGACTGCCGGCGCCAGGCGGCAAGGGTCAGCGCGAGGGCCAATCCGGCTGCAGCGCCAAGGCCAATGCGCAGCAGGGGCAGCGACTGTTCCGCTGTCTCGACCGGTTGGGGAACCGATGCTTCGAACACCGGCTCGCGGCCGGCGGCGGCGGCTTCTGCCGAGCTGTCATAAGCCTTGCGGGCAGCGGCAACCTCGGCGGACAGCTCCTCATGACGGCCAAGGTCGATTCCCGTCGCATCGATCTGTCGGGCGATGTCGGCCCGCGCCGTCTGCAGGCTCTTCAGGCTGTTCGTGCGATCCTGCTCCGCCTGGCCGAGGCGCTTCTTCGCGCTGGTCAGCTGGTCGGCGAGCGCCTGGCGCGCCGTCTCCGCCGTCGATTGAGCGGCGAGAAGACGCGGATGCTTGGGCCCGAGCGAAACGGCAAGCGCATCCGCCGCCATGCGCGCGGAGAGATAGGATTGCCTCAGAACATCGAGCTGCGGATCGGCATCCGTCAGAGACACGCGGCCATCCAGCACGTCCTTGAGGCTCGCCTTTGCAAGTGCGCTCTCCGGCTGGGTCGCGGTGGCAGAGACCTCGTTGATGTGCCGGTCGAGGCCTTCCATGCGGCTCTTCAGTACCAGCGCTTCGGCCACCTTGGCGCCGCCGGGTTTTGTCGTGAACTCCGCCAGGGCGGCTTGCGCCTTCTCCAGCCGTGCACGCGCAGCCTCGGAGGCGACGGGCGGGATGGAGCCGGTGAGTTCGCTTCCGGACGCATAGACGGTGGCGATCGCCTCGGCGATGCGCAAGGCCTTTTGCCGATCGGAGGCCTTCACGAGGAGCTTCGCCTCTGTGGAGCCTGCCTTGCGCTCGAGACCGATCGACGTCTGCAAATGCTGGATTGCACGGCGGCGGGCATCGGCCGGGCCGCTCCCCTCGCCCGTCAGGATTTCCAGCGCGACGCCGAGGCCAGTGGAGGCAGAGCCGGAGAACTCGGGATCGCGGTCAAGGCCGAGAATATCGACGGCGCGGCCGAGCACTTTGGAGGTCTTCACTTCGCGCAGGGCGAGATCGAGCGTCTTCGTTGCCGCCTCACCGCTGCGGCCATCGAGGCCGAGGGTGACGGAGGCGAGCCAGGGTTCCGGCTGCCGGCTGTGCTGGATAAGGGGAAAGGATGCACCGGCTAGTGCCAGCACCAGGCCGAGCCTCAGCGGCAGGCGGGAACCATGCTGCTGCGCCCTGTCCGCAACGAACGGCGTCTTACCGCGAAATCCTGGCATAGAGATCATTGGCAGCCGCACCCATGCGCGTGGGGGCAGTGCCCCGTCTTCGACTTGTTAACGCAAGCTAAAGACGGATGGCTAACAAAGCCTTAATACACCAGAACAAAATCCTGCCCGAGCGCGGCTCATGCCCCGTGATCGTCGAACAGCAGGAAGGCCATGAGATGGACGAAGAACAAGGGAATGCCGAGGACATAGCGCTTCCACAGGCGCCTCGGCTCCAGCTTCAGCCGGTGCAGCCATTCAAGGCCGAGGCGGCGCCAGGATTGCGGCGCGCGGCTGACGCGGCCCGAAACGAAATCGAAGAGCGCGCCGGCGGTAATGACGAGCGTCGCATGTTCGGGGCGGATCTTGCGATCGACCCAGACCTCCTGAAGCGGCGTACCCATGGCGACGATCAGGATATCGAGCTTCGCCACCTCGATGCGATCGAGAAGCTCGGGACAGTCGTCCTTGTCGAAGAAGCCGTCGGAGATCGGCAGAATCGTATGCCATGGCGCATGCGCGCTGAAGGTCGCCGCCGCCCGCTGGAGCACCTCCGGCTGCGCCCCGACGAGGCCGATCCGGAGCGGGTCCGAAAGATAGGTAAGAAGCGCCGGCACGAAATCCGTGCCGTTCAGGTTTGCGGGCAGGTTGCGGCCCGTCAGCAGGCGAGACGCGATGTTGACGCCGATGCCATCCGGGAAGACCAGATGCCGCGAAAGGGCGGCCCGGTAGTTCGGATCGTGCAGCATCACATTTGCATTGTGGGCATTCAGAAAGGAGAGCACCGTCTGCCGGCCCCTCGCCTCAACCAGTGACTGGATATGGGCGAGCGCGTCGTCCCAGGCCAGATCGCAGAGCTGCAGGCCGAGCACGTGCCGGAAGCTCGCGCGCACCGGACGCGGTGGCAGCACGGAAACCCCGGTCAGGCTATGGGCAATCCTCAACACGCTTTGCATCCGGCGGTCCTCTCCCAAACACTGCCAGCGAAACGCACCGTAACCGCTCTTTTCCATCATGGCTATGCGGCATATGGCGGCAAGAACAGCGCGAGCAGTTCCTGCAACTGACAGGTAGAAAGAAGTACCAGATGAAACTGAACTTCGGATTAGTCGAAATGCTTGTATTATAGAGCCGATTTTAACTTTGCGTCAGCTATAGCAAGCCGTTGGCGAAGGCGGTCGAACCTGAGGGCATGCAGCCCTGACCTCAGAACAGAAAAGGCCGGCATCCATGAGATGCCGGCCCTTCGTGCGTTCTATGACTGCTGGCTCAGTGCGCTGGCGCCTCTCCGCCCGCAGCGGCTGCCTCTCCTGCGGGCGCAGCGCCCTCTCCTGCGGCAGCGCCTTCGCCGGCAGGCTTGTCGCCACCCGCGGGCTTGACGATCTGCAGCGGCGGCTTGGCCTTGCCGGTCTCCTGGCCGGTATGAATGTCGGCCTTGGACATGTAGTCCAGCTGCTCGACCAGCACTTCGGTTATGTACTCGTCGCCGAGCCGCTTGTTCAGGTCTTCCTTGACGGACTTCTTGAACTCTTCGAGCTGGAAGGCCTTGGGATTGGTGATTTCGATCATCGAATTGCCGACGAGGAGCGTGAAGAGCTCGTCCGTCATGTATTCGGTCATCGGCAGGGTCACGCCCTTCAGCTTTTCCTTGTCCATCATGTAGGAAATGCGACCGATGAAATATCCCTGCACCGTTCCGTCCTTAAGGAGCGGCACGGTGATGGATTCGCCCTTCACCATTTCCACCTGGGCCTTCTTTTCCGCGGCTTCGTCAACCGGCGGCTTCGTGGCCATCTGGACCGAGAAATAGACAGCCGCCAGGGTTATGAGACAAACCCAGACCCCTGCCAGCACGACCTTGATCATCAGACCTCACCGTAGAGGAATTGTTCCTGGGAATAGGTGCCATCGGCATCGGCGTCCTGCACGGCACTCTTCAGGATGTCGGCGACGGCGCGGACTGCGTCCAGATGCGCCTGCACCCGGTTGGCATTGGTGGTCAGCTTCTTCTTCAGGCCCTGCATCTGGTCCATGTAGGACCGGGCGACCTCGTGCTGGTCGGTATCGCGAAACAGCATGGTCAGCTCGTAGAGGCAGCGGCTCTTGTGGGCATTGGAAACCTTGAGATCGAATTCCGGGTCCTTGCCGATCCGCTCATTCTCGTTGTCGATGATCAGCTCGAGGCGCCCCAGCACAGACTTGATACGATAATCGTTGGAGTGAACTTCCATTGCATTTGTTCCAATCATGCTCTGCTGGACTTGTCATTTTCATCGACGGACGTGCCGAAGGTGCGGCGTTCAAGGTCCGTCACGAGGCTGAGAACGGCCTCGCGGTCCGTATCGTTTTGTGCCGTGTGCTGCTCACCCGCCTGCTGGCGGGCAACGACCTGCGAGAACAGCTGCTCGGCAATGCCGACGCCGCCGCCCTTGGAAATGGCATCGCCGATATGTTCGGCGGTCATGCCCTTCCACATGTCGCCGGCAATGCCCTTGCCATAGACGTCCTCGCTCTCCTGCGGCAGCATGGTCTTCACGAAGTTCTGCAGGAAAACGGCTTCGTAGTCCTTGTAGGCCTTGGGGATGTCGGAATACTTGACCTTGGAATGGCCGGCGCGGGAGACGCCCGCATCGAATGTCGGGCTGTTCGCCTGCTCGAGAGCGGCTCCAAAACCGGCGCCGGCATCTGCGAGGCTCGTCGCCCGGAAGGCGGCGCGATTGGCTTTCAGCTTCTCCTGTGCAGCCTGAACCTGTGTCGGATCGGCGGCCCGCACCACATCCATCACCAAATCACTTGGAGGCGATATAGCCACAGCAAGTCCCTCTCATTCTTTTGATGCGGGGACTATGGCTTTTGAACCTTGCTGGAGGCTGTCGTCAGGTCGATGAGGTCGTAGATGGCGTTGTCGTCGGCTTCGCGGTCCTCTTCGCCGCGGGCCTCCTGCATGTGCTCTTCCAGCCGGTCGCCCTTGGTGCGTTCCTTCAGAACGCGGCGTTCATGCAGGTTCTGCATGCCGGCGAGCTGGGCGTCCTGGATCGTCAGGCGGCTGAAGCGTTCGGCATAATGCTGGGAGAAGATGCGGTGCAGGCTGTCGAGCGAGCCGATGGCATCGAGCACCACCTCCATGGTCTGGCTGACCTCCTGGCGCTGGCGCGTGGTGGCCGCCAGATCGCTCTCGGCGATCTTTTCCAGGTGCCGCTGCACCGCCACCAGGCGCTTCAGCTTGTCGGAACGGTTGACCGGAGCCATGGCGAATCACCCGCGCTAGAGTTTCAGGAAGATGGTCGGGAAGGCATCGCCGAAGAGACGCAGCATGGCGGCGATGGAGAGGTAGAGCATGAACAGGCCGCCCGCGATGAGATAGGGCGTCGAGATGAAGTAGACCGGGATCTGCTGGGCGAGCTTGTTCACCAGGCCGACCGAGATGTTGAACATCAGGCCGTAGATGATGAACGGGCTCGAAAGCCGGAGCATGATCAGTGTCGTCGCCTGCACCGTATCTGTCAGCGTGATCAGCAATTTCTGGATATGGATCTCGCCGCCGACCGGCATCTGGCCGTAGCTGTCGATGACGGCCTTCAGGATCATGTGGTGGAAATCCATTGCGAAGAGCACCATCAGGCCACCGAAGCTGATCAGGTTCGTCAGCTGGTTCTCCGCTGCATCTTCAAGGATATCCGGCGTCGGCGGCGCACTGAAGCCGATCATCTGGGTCAGCACCGATCCGGTGAATTGCAGCCCGAGCGAGAAGAAGCGCGCGATCATGCCGTACATCACGCCGATCGCCGTTTCGCCCAGGATGAGCGTCAGGAAGGCGAGCTGCGAGGCGCCGGTGACGCGGGGATAGGTCGTGTCCCAGAGCAGCGGCATGACCGCCATGGAGACGGCCACCGCGACCAGAAGGCGGATCTGCGGCGGCACGCGGGCGGAAGAGAACCCCGGCAGGACCATCATGCACCCGCCGACCCTGCAGAAGATCAGGAAGAGGGTGAGGATGGTCCCCTGCGGGTCGTTGATCATGAAATGGAGCCCAGAATCTTGATTTCGATCCCCTTGGCCAGTTCCACATGCGACAGCACCGGAAGGGTGGCGAACAGACGTTCGATGATCATGCGCACATAGGAGCGCGTTTCCGGCGAGGTGACAAGCACGAATGGCAGCCCGCGGTCCATGAATTCACGGATAACCCGCGTCGCCTGTTCCGAAAACTCCTCGAGGCTGCGCGGATCGATGTCGAACTCGACCACTTCGCCCTTGGCATCGCGCTTGAGCGCCTGGTGGAAGACGAGGTCCCACTTCGAGCCGAGGCGCAGCACGCGCAGCACGCCGTTGTCGGCAAGGTCGCCGCAGAGCTGCTGGGCCATGCGCACGCGCACGTGTTCGACGATCTGCTCGGTCTTGCGCACATGGGGGGCAAGCTCGGCCACCGCTTCCAGGATGAGATGCAGGTTGCGGATCGAAACGCGCTCGGCGAGCAGCAGCTTGAGAACCGCCTGCAGGCCCGAATAGGACATGTGCGAGGAGCAGATCTCGTCCGCGAGCTTCTTGTATTCCGGATCGAGGCGATCGATGAGGATCTTCACGTCCTTGTAGG
>CAMFHT010000150.1 GCA_945952245.1 uncultured Rhizobium sp.
CAGGACGGACGCCGCGCCGAACTGGAGATCGACGGCAAGAGCCTGAAGATCCTGGAGAGGAAGTGACGTGCGCGTCCTGATCGTGGAAGACGAGCAGCGCCTTGCCGACGACCTCAAGCGCACGCTGACCGCCCAGAACTATGTCGTCACCCATTCAAAGGATGGCGAAGACGCCTGGTTCCGCGGCGATACCGAGGATTTCGACCTCGTGATCCTCGATCTCGGCCTGCCGCGCATGGACGGGTTTTCGGTGCTCAAGCGCTGGCGCGCCAATGGCCGCGGCATGCCGGTGCTGATTCTCACCGCCCGCGACAGCTGGCGCGACAAGGTCGACGGCATCGATTCCGGCGCCGACGACTACCTCACCAAACCCTTCCGCATGGAAGAGCTGATCGCCCGCGTAAGGGCCCTGCTCCGACGCGCCGTCGGCCAGTCCTCGCCGGTGCTGAGCAATGGCGACGTCGAGATAGATACGCGTCTCAGGACCGTCACCTATCGCGGCATGCCCGTCTCGGTGACGCCACTCGAATACCGGTTGCTCACCTATCTCATGCATCACCCCGGCAAGGTCTTCTCGCCCGCGGAGATCTCGGCGCACATCTACGAAGAGGATATCGACCGGGATTCGAACGCAGTCGAGGTCGTGATCGCGCGTCTGCGCCGCAAGCTCGGCGGTCCCCTGATCGAGAACCGTCGCGGCCAGGGCTATTTCATTCCCGCCGAGGGCCAGCGGTGACCGCCCGTTCGCTCCGCCTGCGCCTCACCTACTGGGCCCTTGCGGCCGTGCTGATCGCCTTCGCGCTCGCGGCCATCGGCATGGAATTCATCGTCGGGCGGACCGTGCAGCGGGTGGCGCTCTTCGATGTCGAGGACCAGATGCGCAACCTTGCCGGTACGATCGATATCGGCCCGGACGACCAGCTCGTCATCGCAGACGAGCCCAAGGATCCGCGCTTCAACCAGCCCTATGGCGGCTTCTATTGGCAGGCCGGGCGCAAGGGGCAGGTGGAACTCCGCTCGCAATCCCTATGGGACCAGCAGCTCGCCTGGAAACCCGGTCTCGGCAAGGGCGAGAAGGTGGAGTTCGCCGGCCCCAACGCAATCACGCTTCTCGGCGAACAGGAAACCGTGATCATCAACACGCCGAGCGGAGAACAGAAGGTCGATATCCTCGTCGCGCTCGAGGAAACCCAGATCGAGGAGGCGCGAACAGAGTTCCTCTACGCCATGGCGCCCTCGCTCGCCGTACTGGCGCTGGCGCTCATGGGAGCGGTCTGGATGTTCCTCCGCTTCGGCCTTGCGCCGCTCGACCAGCTGCGCACTGCCCTTGGCGCCGTCCACGACCGGCAGGCGCGGCTGATCGAGGGCGATTATCCCTCCGAGATCCAGCCGCTGGTGGACGATCTCAACGCCCTGATCGTCAAGCGGGATTCGCAGCTGACGTCCGCCCGAGCCCGAGCCGGCGATCTTGCGCACGGGCTCAAGACGCCGCTCGCCGTGCTCGACACCATCGCCCGCGAACTCGACCGCCGCGGCGACCAGGGGATCGGCGATGCGATCCGTGCGGAAGTGATGCGCATGGACGCGCATGTGCGCCGCACGCTTGCCCAGGCCCGCGCCGGCCTTGCCGCCGCCCGTTCCACCGGCGAGGTGGACATCGCCGCACCCACCCGCCAGCTCGTCTCCACCATGCAGCGCATCGCCGTCCAGTCCGGCCTCGTCTTCACGCTGACAGCCCCGGACAGTCTCGTCATTCCCATGGACGAGGCCGATTACATGGAGATCTGCGGCAATATCCTCGACAATGCCCGCAAATGGGCCGGCAGGCAGGTGAACGTCTCCCTCGTCGCAGGCGACGGACGCGTGGCGCTCACCGTGATGGACGACGGCCCCGGCCTGCCCGACCACGAGACGCTCGACCACGTCTCGCGCGGCCGGCGGCTGGACGAGGCCGTGACCGGCTCGGGGTTCGGGCTTGCCATCGTCAAGGATCTCGTCGAGGCCTATGACGGCAGCCTCGACTTCGACCGCTCGGCCCTGGGCGGCCTCGAAGTCAGGGTCACGCTGCCCTATCGCGGCAGCCTGTGAAACGTTGGCAAGGCACCGGCGACGGTAACGGCGCGTCAAGCTTCCTGTCGTTAATTCAGAGGCTTAGGCGATAATTTAGAATTTACGCATAAATAGGTTGCAAGAGCATTATGTCTATACTTATATGGAGGCCGAAGCATGCGGTGCTGTCGCGAAGAGCGGGAGCGGTCTCGCGATTCGCCGAGACCACACAGGTTACCCGCTTCGCAATGCTGGAGGCCATGGAAGCCTTGCGGGAGACAGGCGATGTTTTCCTGACGACGACCGGAAAATCGACCCGCGAGATCAAAACGGAGCCTCTTCCATGAACGTCAAAGCAAAGGCCTGGGACGCAATCGGCGCGGACTTCTGGCATCCGAGCTATTATAGCGGACCGACGCAGGCCGAAGTCGGGCAATTTCTGCGCGGTGTCGATGCAGGGGCTTCGCTCTGCATCCTCGGCGCCAGCACGATCTCGCTGATCAGAGCCTGCCTTGAACGATCGAGCGACGTTACCGTCATCGACTTCTCCGAAGGCATGCTCACCGCGCTGAAGAGCGAGATCGGCGAAAGCCGCTGCCGCACGATCCGCCACGATCTTCTCGACCCACCGCCGCCGGAGCTTTCCGGTATCTTCGATGCTGTCTTCTCCGATCGCCTCATCAACCGCTTCGACGACCGTGAAATGCCCGTCGCCTGCCGCAACATGTTCCAGCTCGTCGGGAAGGCGCACCTCGCCCGCCACAAGGTGCGGCTCGGCTTCTACGAGCGCGACATCGCGATCCTGGAAGCCGGGCGCAGGAACGGCACGCTCGCCAACTTCTATTTCCCGCTGACGCAGGAGATCGACTATTCACGCGCCACAACAGAACTCTCCGAACTCCTGGCTGCAAGCGGCGAAGTTCCACAGGACAAGGTCAGAAAGTTCCACAAGTACCGCGGGCTGGAGAAGCGCCCGAGCCTTGACGAAATCGTGATCTATCACGAGAGGATACGTGGCTGCCGGCTCTTGGCGACGGAAGTGTCGGAAGCGGTGGCACAGGATCTCTTCTTCGACTTCACGTCGATCTGAGTACGAGCATGGACCGGGACCTCACCTCCATTCTCGGAATGATCGCTCTTGTCCGCATTCTTGCCTGGCTCACCCCCGGGGCGAACATGCTGGCCGTTCTCAGCGCTTCCGTCAGCCATGGCCGCATCACCGGGCTGATGACCGGGCTCGGCATCGCGTTCGGTGGCTTTCTCTGGGCTGTCCTGTCGCTCGCCGGCGTCTCCGTCCTCCTGGCCGCATTTCCCATGCTCGCATTAAGCCTCAGGCTCGCGGGAGCAGCCTATCTCGTCCATATGGGATTGCACTCCATCATGAGGACAACGCTGCCCGGAAGCGGCACCGGCGACATGCGGAAAAAGATGGGGAAGCTGCAGGCGTTCCGGAGCGGCCTCATGGTGACCGGCACCAATCCGAAGGCATCGCTCTTCTACACGTCCATCTTCACGACTGTCGTGCCGCCAAATGCGACCTCTGCCGACCTCGCCATCATCGCCGTCTTCAGTGGATTGATCGGCGTCGTTACCTATTCCCTGACTGCCTTCGTCTTCTCCCTCGGGCCGGTCACCGCGCTCTTTCGGCTTGCAATGCGCCCCGTCTGCATCGTCCTCGGCCTGCTGTTCTGCGGCCTCGGGGCGAACATTGCCTGGCAGTCGCTGCACCCTTTCCTGCCTGCTCCCTTTAATTGATGCAGAACCCTGCCTTGGGCCTCCGGCCCTTGCGGCAGATGGTGGCGGTCTCCATATGTCCGGTCTGTCCCACTTGCCTGCGAGGCCATGCCATGACTGCCCTCTCCATTCTCGAACTGGTCCGCGTCACCGAAGGAGCCGATGCCCGCACCGCGCTCGACAATGCGCGCGATCTCGGTGCGCATGCCGAGAACTGGGGTTACCGGCGCATCTGGATCGCCGAGCATCACAACATGCCGGGCATTGCGAGCGCTGCGACGTCCCTCGTGATCCAGCATATCGCGGCGGGTACCAAGACGATCCGGGTCGGTGCGGGCGGCATCATGCTGCCCAACCACGCGCCCTACATCATCGCCGAGCAGTTCGGCACGCTGGCGCGGCTCTTCCCTGGCCGCATCGATCTCGGTCTCGGCCGGGCACCGGGGACGGACCAGCTGACGGTGCGGGCGCTTCGCAGGCCTGCCGAATCCGCCGAGCGCTTCCCGCAGGACGTGCTGGAACTTCAGGCGTGGTTCGCGCCCGCAGGGCCGGACCAGAAGATCCAGGCCGTGCCGGCGGCAGGCACCGAAGTGCCGCTCTGGATCCTGGGCTCCAGCCATTTCGGCGCCTATCTCGCCGCCGAGCTCGGCTTGCCTTATGCCTTCGCGTCCCACTTCGCGCCGGAACTCCTCATGCAAGCGCTCGATGTCTACCGCCAGCGTTTCCAGCCTTCCGACACGCTGAAGCGGCCGCATGCCATGGTCGGCGTCAACGTCATTGCGGCGGAGACGGATGAAGAGGCACGCCGCCTCTTCACCACGCAGCAGATGTCCTTCACCGGCATCTTCCGCGGGGCCCGCGGGCTCGGCAAGCCGCCCATCGACGATATCGAGAGCTACTGGACGCCGATGGAGAAATCCCAGGTCGGCCGGATGCTGTCGCGCGCAATCATCGGCTCGAAGGAGACCGTGCGTCGAGGGCTGGAGGCTCTGGTGGAAGAAACGGGCGCCGACGAGCTGATGATCGTCAGCGACGTCTATGACCACAGGACAAGGCTGCGTTCGTTCGAGATGATCGCCGAGGCGGCAGCAGGCCTCGGGATTCATGCCGAAGCGGCACAGTAAAAGATACCGGGGCTGGATAATCGGACCCCTGATGCAGAAACCGGCGGCTTTGTCGAAGAATGCCGGTTTCATTTTAATCCACCATTAATTTGTATTGTAGCATATTAGGAATCGTGAACCATAAGTCCGGACACGTCCATGCTGCACATCAAACTGACCCGTTTTCTGGCCCTCCAGACACTCTTCGTCTGCGCCATCCTGGCATCGGTCGCGGTGATCCAGAACCATGCCTTGCGCAGTCTGGAGATCGGCAGTCCGGCCTACAGGGAGATCGTCGACGAGAAGGATCTGATCGCCGACATCCTGCCGCCGCCGCTCTTCGTGACGGAAGCCTACATGCTTTCGCTCGAATCAGCGGCCTTTCCTGAACGCGCCGGCGACAACGCCGAAAAGATCGCGGGGCTGCGCAAGGATTTCATGACGCGGCGAGACTTCTGGAAGGATCGCGGGCTTCCGGATGAGGAAGCGAGGCAGCTACAGGAAAAGGTGGTACCGACCGGCGAAGCCTTCTGGGCGATCGTGGACCGCAAGGCCGGTTCCGGCGAGGAGGCGGCCAAGCGGCTCGAGGAGCTGCGGCAGGCCTTCCAAGTGCACCGCGCCGAGGTCGTGAAACTGGTCGATATCGCGTCCAATCATCTCTCGCGCTCGGAAGCCGAGGCCGCAGATGCCGGCTCGCAATGGAATTTGCTTTCGCTGGTAGCGGCTGCGGCCGGTCTTCTGATTGCCATTGGCGGCGCATGGCTGATCTACTGGCGCGCCGTGAAACCGGTCGTGACCCTCACCGACGTCATGGAGCGCCTGGCCCATGGAGATCATGAGGTCAATATTCCAGGCGCCGAGCGTCACGACGAAATCGGCAGCATGGCGCGCGTGATGGAAGTCTTCCGCAGCGCCGCCCTCGACAACAGCCGCCTGCAGGAAGAGGCGGAAGCCTCCCGATCCCGCTCGGAATCGGACCGCATCACCCTCCAGGCACGCGCCGAAGCGGAGGCCGCCGAACGTTTGCGACAGGCAACCTCCGGCTTTGCGACGGGCCTTCGGCATCTGGCGGCGGGCGACCTTTCGCTGACGCTCAGCGAACCGTTCTCCGGGGAATTCGAAGCACTTCGCGCCGATTTCAACAATTCCGTCGTCCAGCTCTCGCAGGCACTCCGGGAAATAACCGGCAGCGTTCAGCTGGTGGACAGCGAGGCCTCCAGTATTCATGAAGCCGCCGCAGAGGTGGGGCGGCATACCGACATCCAGTCTGCGGCCCTGACCGAGACCGCGATGGCACTGACCCAGATCTCCACCAATGTGCAGAACAATACCCGCCGCACCGAGGCCGCGCGCCAGGTGGCGGAAACGGCAGCCGGCAGTGCGACGCAGTCCGCCGGCGTGGTGAAGGACGCCGTCTCGGCCATGCAGCGCATCGAGGACCGTTCCCGCGAAATCGCCAACATCATCGGCGTCATCGACGAGATCGCCTTCCAGACCAACCTTCTCGCCCTCAATGCGGGTGTCGAGGCGGCTCGTGCCGGGGAAGCCGGCAAGGGGTTCGCCGTGGTGGCGCAGGAGGTGCGCGAGCTTGCCCAGCGCACCGGCCAGGCCGCCCGCGAGATCAAGGCGCTGATCCAGACCTCATCCAAGGAAGTAGAAGGCGGCGTCGCCCTCGTTCACAAGACGGGCGCGGTGCTCGACGAGATCGGCACCTTCATCGACGAGATGAACGACCACATGGTCGCGATCCACCGCGCAACCAGCGAACAGGCGGCAGGCCTCGGTGAAGTCGATCAGGCGGTGAGCAAGATGGATACCGCGATCAAGCAGAACTCGTCCATGGTGGAACGCCAGGTCGAGGCATCAGACCGGCTGGCCCGCGAGGCGAACCGGCTCGCAAGACTGATGGCCCGTTTCAAGCTGGAGATGGACGTCCGCGCCTCCCGCCGGAGTGCCGCCTGAACAGCAGCCGCAGGCGCTCGTATGGCGGTTCCTTATCCGAGATCGTCATAGGGCGTCGCGATGGCCACGCGCGACGGCGCCGCCCGAAACTCCGCAGGCAGCATGCGGTGATGATGAAGCACCAGCTGGCAGGCGCTGCGCGCATCCTGCCGAAGATCGTGATGGATCACGAAACTGATCTCGCCGGCTGCAAGCAGGGCACGATTGTCTTCGTCGAGGTCATGGGCGGCAAACACACAGCAATGCCGCCGCGCCTCACGAAAAGCCTTGAGGATCGCCCGGTTGCCGCCCCCGATCGAGTAGACAGCCCTGATCTCCGCATGATCGCCGAGCGCCGCAGAAACGAGCCGGCCCGTATTCCTGTCAACGCCATAGCCTTCAGACACGGTCACGGCCTGAAGATGCGGGAAGCGTTCCCCGAGTACCTGCCGAAAACCCTTTTCGCGCTCGTCCTCGCCGGCAAAGCGGGCGCTCGACAGCGTCAGCAGCACCTTGCCGCTCCCCTCCCCCGCCACGCGGCCGAGCAGATAGGCTGCGGTTGCGCCTGCCCGATGGTTGTCCATCCCCACATAGGCAAGCCGGGATGTGTGCGGCAGGTCGGTCACCAGCGTCACAACCGGAATGCCGGCCTCCATCAGCTGCGCCGCCTCGCTTGCCATGGCAGGCGTCGCACCCACCTTCAGCACCACACCATGGCTGCCCCTGCGGCGGATGCCGGTGAGGATCGCCGCGAGCTCCCGTTCGCTCATCGTCTCCGCCACATGAAAGCGGAGCGCGAAAGAGGCGGGCCTCAGCCCCGGCACCTCCGCCTCGAAAGCCGCGCGGACGGCATTGGAG
Source organism: uncultured Rhizobium sp. (assembly GCA_945952245.1). Lineage (GTDB taxonomy): Bacteria > Pseudomonadota > Alphaproteobacteria > Rhizobiales > Rhizobiaceae > Gellertiella. The sequence goes on from CAMFHT010000150.1 coordinate 7,686, forward strand.
AAGCGCTGCGGCGTTTCCATCACCACGTCGAGAACGAAGCGTCGGCCGGCAAGCGTCGCCTCGGCATAGAGCCGCGAGAGTTCGGCAACCGCCGCCTCGACCTGCAGCCGCGTCGTCTTTCGCACGCCGTCGCGCCCATGGAGCACCCGATCGACGGTTGCGAGGCTGAGGCCCGACTGAAAAGCGATATCCTTCAACGGAAAGGGTGGTTTCAATGCTTTCACCCTGAGGTGTTTTTGAGGTGATTTCCCACTATCGGTACCGCTGCTCTTGCCTAGTATCAAGTCCATGGTTCTTGCCTCGGGAGGAGAATGCACCATGGACACGCAAAGCCTTGCCAGCCGCCGCCGCCACAAGGTCTGGCTGAATGCCGATGCCGGACGGCTCGACCAGTTCCGCAAGCTCGTGGAACGTCAGACCGATGCCGCGGACTGGCCCTTTGCCAGCAGCGTCGAAAAGAACGTGTTGATCTATGATGGCGAGAAGGTTCGCGCCCATGCCGCGGACCCGGAAGCCCGGCGCGAGCTGATGGCGGAATGGGTCGAGGCCTTTTCCGACGGGCCCGGCGTGATCGTGATCAAGAACGCGCTGCCGGATACGGCCGTGCTCGACCGTGCTTCGGAGATCTTCGACGAGATCGTCCGCCGCGAGAAACAGGGCGGCAAGATTGCCGGCGATCACTTCGCCAAACCGGGCGCCAACGACCGCATATGGAACTCTCTGGAGAAGCATTGCCTTGCCGATCCCGACAATTTCGCCCGCTATTACGCGTCGGAAGCGGTCGCGCTCGTGTCGGAAGCCTGGCTCGGCACGGGCTACCAGATGACGGCGCAGATGAACCGGGTCAATCCCGGCGGCGCGGCGCAGAAGCCGCACCGCGATTACCACCTGGGCTTCATGTCCCCCGAGCAGATGCAGGCCTTCCCCGGCCACATTCATGCGATCTCGCCGGTGCTGACGCTGCAGGGGGCGGTCGCCCATTGCGACATGCCGCTCGAAAGCGGGCCGACGCTGTTCCTGCCCTATTCGCAGGCCTTCTACGAAGGCTACCTTGCCTTCGGCCGGCCCGAGTTCCAGGATTACTTCCGGGATAGTCACGTGCAGCTGCCGCTCTCGAAGGGTGATGCCGTGTTCTTCAATCCGGCCCTCATGCACGGCGCCGGCAACAATGTCTCTGCCGACATCTACCGCATGGCAAACCTGTTGCAGGTCTCCTCTGCCATGGGTCGGGCGATGGAAAGCATCAACCGAACCCGCATGGTGATCGCGCTTTATCCGGCGCTCGCCAAGGCAAAGGCCGAGGGAACGATGAGCGAAGACGGCATCGCCCATGCGATCGCGGCATCCGCGGAAGGTTACCCCTTCCCCACCAATCTGGACAGCGATCCGCCGGTGGGTGGCCTCGCGCCGAAGACGCAAGCTGCTATCATGGCAGAGTCGCTTAGAGCGGGTATGGATGCGGACACCTTCACCCGCACCATCACGGCCCATGCGGGCCGGCGCGAAGCCTGATCCATAACCCAGACCCTCCGCGGCCTCCAATCCAAGCCGGAGGAAAAAGGCGCACGGAACGCCCCGTCCACCCGGCGTTTCGTGCGCCTTTCACTTTTCGACCGCCATATCGGCCACGACGAAAAGCCCCGGAGTTCATGGAACTCCGGGGCTTTTCGTGAGTTGAAGCGCGGGCCTTACGGCGAAGTGGTGCCGGTCGAACCGCCGGCCGGAGCCGGGGCAGGTGTCGCCGGCGTCGTCGTTGCAGGGGCATCCGGTG
>CAMFHT010000151.1 GCA_945952245.1 uncultured Rhizobium sp.
CCATGATCGCGAAATCGATGAGCTGCTGGCTGTCCGCGCCAATCGAGGCGCCGACGTCGAGGACGACGCTCTCGCCCTTCGCAGTCGGCCAGATGGCGGCGATTGCGGGGCGTTCGATATTGGCCATGGTGCGCAGGCAGAACTTCGCCATGGCCATCAGCGCGCCCGTATTGCCGGCGGAGACGGACACATCCGCATCCTTGGTCTTCACCGCCTCTATGGAGCGCCACATGGAGGACACGTAGCGGCCGCGGCGCAAGGCCTGGCTCGGCTTCTCGTCCATGGCGATCGCCACTTCGCAATCATGCAGCGTCGATTTCGCCTTCAGCTTCGGAAAACGGTCCAGCAGCGGCTCGCACTGCGCCTTGTTGCCGTAGAGCAGGAAGGTAATGTCGGGATGGCGCTCGAGCGCAATGGCGGCGCCGGGTATGACCACGTCAGGACCAAAATCCCCACCCATGACGTCAAGTGAAATCCTGATCACGCGTCGCTGATCCTCGTATGCCGCCGGAAGAGGCGTAAATGGCCCAAAATACCCTGCTTACATCTGCTTGAAGCAGAATTATGGCTGAACTCCAAGCGGTTTCAGTCCTTTTTCCAATCCTTTAAAGCAGAAAACGCTGATGCGCGGCGGTCATTGCTGCCGTCGTCCTCGATATGATCGGCGAAATCCGCATCCGCCTTGCGCGGATAAGGATCGATGGCGAGCGCCGCAAATTCCGCGACGACAGCGCCGGCATCGATGCTATCCCCGGCGAAGAGCTCCGGCAGATCGGGACCATCGGGATCGACCACCATTTCACCGCTGGCATCGGTGGTGATGCGGGCGAGTTTCGAGCCCTCGGGAATGAAGATCTGGTCGATTTCCTCCTCGATGTGCGAAGGCACCGGCTCCAGCGTCACGATGCAGGCCTGCACGATGTCTGCCTTGACGGTGCCGCGGATGCGGATGCCGTCCTTCTTCCAGCGGGCGATCTGCAGTTCTGCGGAAAGCGCGCCCACCTCCTCCACCTGCCAGAGATCGGCGAGACCCGTCCGCTCGCCTGCATCGGCCGAGAGCGTCACGGTCACGGGATTGGCGGAGATGTGGCCGACCTTCACGATATAGGAGAACGGGGTTTCCCCGTCGTCGATGGTGCGTTTCTTCATGGCGTCAGTCCTTCTCGATCGGTGGAACCGGCAGCGTCAGCGCGCCCGTTGCGATCGTCTCTTCCGGAACGGCGGCGAGCTTCCGTTCCGCTTCTATCATATAGGAAGCCAGCGCCCGCATGTCCTGTGCGTCCGGCGCCGTCGGGTGGATATTGCGGGCAAGTGCCTCCGAAAGCGCCGCCTCGTCGCCGGCATCCAGCGCCTTGGCATAGGATTCCAGCCGGCCGTAGAACATGCCGGCAAACTTCTTCATGCGCTTCGGCACGCCGACATCGCCGATGCCGAGTTCGCGAATCGAATGGTCGAGATCCTGGAAGAAGGCATCCACGATCTCCTGCGCCAGCTGCTGGCCGCTGACCGGAGATCTGGACGTGCGGCGGAAGAACAGGATCATCACGACGCACAGCATCTCGAACCGGCCCATGACCGTATCCGGCATGCCGTAATCCAGAAAGAAGACCGGCTGGCGCGAGGCCGCCGTCAGCGCCTCGTACTGCCTGTTGACGATCGCCTGGTTGTGCTTGCGGTTGCGGAATAGTCCGAAAATCATGGCTCGCCCCGGGAAATTTGAGCATCAATTCTGGATGCGGCGCGTCCGCCGTGTTGCATGAACAGGAAAGCTGGTTTACCGAAGCAGGCATGAATTGCAATGCGGTTTCTCGGGTTGGAACCCGCCTGCGAGGAAAGGTCCGGCGAAAAGCGGTGGACCCCGAGGCTTTGCTGCGGATTCCGGGAGACACATCCCTGAAACGCCACAAAGTTATGGACTGGAGTGGAGGGACCGCAGATCGCGGTTTCCGGATTGGCACATCAAAGGGAGATGTCGTTGTCTGAACGGTATTTCGGGACTGACGGAAAATGGATGGGCGCCGCGGCGCTGGCGCTGGCATTGTCGGTCACGGCTCTTTCCGGCTGCACCTCCGTCGGCGAAGTCATGAACAATGGCTATGTCGTGGACGAGCAGTCGCTCGCCCTGGTGCCCGAAGGCTCGAGCCGCGAACAGGTGATGCTGTCGCTCGGCTCGCCCTCGACGACGGCGACCTTCGACAACGAGGTCTTCTACTACATCTCGCAGAAGCGCACCCGCCCCGTCGCCTTCATGAAGCCGCGGCTGGTGGACCAGAGCGTGCTCGCCATCTACTTCGACAAGGACGGCGTCGTGAAGAGCCGCGCCAACTACACGATGAAGGACGGCAAGGTCTTCGACATGATCAGCCGCACCACGCCAACCGGCGGCAAGGATCTCACCTTCCTCCAGCAGCTCCTGAGCGGCGGCACGGCGGCAAACACGGCCAAGAACATCCTGGGCGCCCAAAGCGCGCAGTAAGGCGGCAAGACGAACAACGAAAAACCGCGCCGGATCTGCCGGCGCGGTTTTTGTTTACAGCTATTTCAAAACCCACTCTCCGGTCGTGCGAACAGCGGCGTACATGGCATCCGGCGCAAGGTCCACGTCCCCTGGCCATGTCAGTGCGCCGTCTTCCACATACACCTGCCTAAAGAATTTTGGGTCGGACAAGGGTGTGAAGACACCGTTGAGATGCGAGCGTTCGAAGCGAACGCGTCCTTCCGTCCCGTCCCGGAAGCGCACTTTGAGCCGCAGATCCCCTTCCGGTACGACCTCGATCACATCCCAATGCATCGGCTGGTCCAGAAATAGCGAGAAATTATCACCAAGATCCTCCCCCGCCGAAGCGGGGAAGGGATAACGGTCGAGAACATCAGGCCAGAACGGCCAGCAGCAGCAGGGCTACGATGTTGGTGATCTTGATCGCCGGGTTGACGGCGGGGCCGGCGGTGTCCTTGTAGGGATCGCCGACGGTATCGCCGGTGACCGAGGCCTTGTGGGCATCGGAGCCCTTGAGGTGGCGCACGCCGTCCTTGTCGACGAAGCCGTCCTCGAAGCTCTTTTTCGCATTGTCCCAGGCGCCGCCGCCCGAGGTCATTGATATCGCGACGAAGAGGCCGTTGACGATCACGCCGAGCAGCGAGGCGCCGAGCGCCGCGAAGGCCGAGGCCTTGGAGCCGGAGATGAGCAGCACGCCGAAATAGACGACGAGCGGCGCGAGAACCGGCAGGAGCGACGGGATGATCATCTCGCGGATCGCGGCAATGGTCAGCATGTCGACGGCACGGCCATAATCCGGGCGGTCGCGGCCTTCCATGATGCCGGGCTTTTCGCGGAACTGCCGGCGCACTTCCTCGACGATCGAGCCTGCGGCGCGGCCGACGGCGGTCATCGCGATACCGCCGAAGAGATAGGGGATGAGACCGCCGAAGATCAGGCCGGCCACCACGTAGGGATTGGAGAGATCGAAGGAGATCGCGCCGATATCCTTGAAGTAGGGATACTGGTCGCCATGGCTTGCATAGTATTGCAGGTCGTTGGAATAGGCGGCGAAGAGGACCAGCGCGCCGAGACCGGCGGAGCCGATGGCATAGCCCTTGGTCACCGCCTTGGTGGTGTTGCCGACCGCATCGAGCGCATCGGTGACCTTGCGGACATCGGGCGGCAGATGCGACATTTCGGCGATGCCGCCGGCATTGTCGGTAACGGGGCCGAAGGCATCGAGCGCCACGATCATGCCGGCAAGGCCGAGCATGGCGGTCACCGCGATGCCGGTGCCGAACAGGCCGCCGAGTTGGTAGGTGGCGATGATGCCGGCGACGATGACGATGGCGGGCAGCGCGGTCGATTCCAGCGATACCGCGAGGCCCTGGATGACGTTGGTGCCGTGGCCGGTGACCGAAGCCTGGGCGATGGAGTTCACCGGCCGCTTGTTGGTGCCGGTATAGTATTCGGTGATGACGACGATCAGCGCCGTGACCACGAGGCCGGTCAGGCCGCATATGAAGAGATTCGTGCCATTGACCGTACTGCCGGAGGCAAGCGCGATGTCGCCCCAGCCGATGGTGAGCGAGGTCGAGGCGCCGAGCCCGATGATCGACAGCGCGCCGGTCACGATCAGGCCCTTGTAGAGCGCGCCCATGATCGAGCCATTCGCGCCAAGCTTCACGAAGAAGGTGCCGATGATCGAGGTGAGGATCGAGGTGCCGCAGATCAGCAGCGGATAGAGCATCACGCTTTCCAGCACCGGCGTGCCGGCGAAGAAGATCGAGGCGAGAACCATGGTGGCGACGACGGAGACCGCATAGGTTTCGAAAAGGTCGGCCGCCATGCCGGCGCAGTCGCCGACATTGTCGCCCACGTTGTCGGCGATGGTCGCCGGATTGCGCGGGTCGTCCTCGGGAATGCCGGCTTCGACCTTGCCGACGAGGTCGCCGCCGACGTCGGCGCCCTTGGTGAAGATGCCGCCGCCGAGACGGGCGAAGATGGAGATGAGCGAGGCGCCGAAGCCGAGCGCCACGAGTGCATCCGTGACCTCGCGCGAGCCGCCGGTATGGCCGAGGACAGCGGTCAGGATGTAATAGTAGATCGATACGCCGAGCAGCGCGAGGCCGGCCACGAGAAGACCGGTGATCGCGCCCGACTTGAAGGCGATTTCGAGACCCGCAGCGAGACTATTGGCCGAGGCCTGGGCCGTGCGCACATTGGCGCGAACCGACACATGCATGCCGATGAAGCCCGCAGCCCCGGACAGCACCGCGCCGATCAGGAAGCCGAAGGCGGCTTCGCCCGACAGGAGCAGCCAGGCGACGATGAAGACAAGAACTCCGACGATGGCAATGGTTTTGTACTGGCGCGTGAGATAAGCCTGCGCCCCCTCCCGAATATAGCCTGCGATCTCTTGCATGCGGGCGTTGCCCTGATCGGCGGCAAGCACCGATCGCGTTGCCCAGATGGCATAGACCACCGAAAGCAACCCGCATGCGATAACGCCAAATAAAATGGTCATTTCGCATTTTCCTCCACTGATGCCAGGAGTTCCCCTCTGGCTTGATTTTACCGGGCGGGCTGCCTCCTCCGCAGACGGTCCGGCGTGTGGGCGAGATTGCGTGGTCCCTCACGGCGCGTCAAGCCCCGTAAGACCATGGAAATGCAGGATAGACACGGCTTTTAAGCTTTGGTTAACCAAAGCACCTCTCGCTGCGTGACAAACGGCAAGAGCGCGCCATTTTGCCCCGCTCCAACGGGCGTGACAGCGGGCAGGAAGCCCTAGCGGGCCTTCGCCCTTCCCCTGAACAGCAAAGCTGCAACGAGCGCGAGGCAGGTGAGCGCAACGGGCCAGATCACGAGGTTCATGGCGTTCCAGCCGAAGGCGGTGAACACCTTGCCGGAGGCGAAGGAGGAGAGCGCGACCGTGCCGAACAGCACGATGTCGTGAAAGCCCTGCACCTTGTCCGCCTCTTCCGGCCTGTAGCTGGAGGCGACGATGGCGGTGGAGCCGATGAAGCCGAAGTTCCAGCCGAGGCCGAGCAGGATGAGCGCCCCCCAGAAGTTCCAGAGCGCGATGCCCATATGCGCGACGACGGCGCAGCCGAGCAGGATCAGCAGGCCGGTGGCGACCACCTTTTCGGTGCCGAAGCGGGTGATCAGCATGCCGGTGAAGAAGCTGGGCGCGAACATGGCGAGGACGTGCCACTGGATGCCGAGCGTTGCGAGATCCGGCGAGAAGCCGCAGCCGACCACCATGGCGAGCGGCGCCCCGGTCATCATGAAGGTCATCAGCGCATAGGTGGAAATGCCGCAGACCATGCCTGTAAGGAAGCGCTGCGTCAGCACGATCTCGCGGAGCGGCCTGCCGGTTCTGGCAGCCGTCCCCTCGCCTGCCGTCAGCACCGGCAGCTTCAGCAGCGACAGCACGGCAATCGCCAGAACGCCGAGCGGCACCAGCGCCACGAAGGAGCCGGCGAAGAGCACGGGCTCAAGAAGGTCCTTGGCAAGGATCGCGAGCTGCGAGCCGACGATTGCGGACACGATGCCGCCGGCGAGGACCCACGAGATCGCCCGAGCCTTGTAGAAGGACGGCGAGGCATCGGCGGCGGCAAAGCGGATCTTCTGCGTGAAGCCGGAGGAGAGCCCGACCAGCATGAGCGCTGCCGCAAACATCCAGAAATCGGAGCGGAAGAGAGCGAAGGCCGCGAGTGCGCCGCCTGATGCAAGCGCCAGCCCGCCCAGCATGAAGGCATATTTGCGCCCGAGGAGACGGCTTGCACCTGCAATCAGCACCGCACCGAGCGCCACGCCGACATTGAAGCCGGTCAGCGGCGCCGTCGCCAGCGACTTGTCGAGCCCGAGCAACTGGTGGCCGGCAAGGCTGCCGACCGCAAAACTGATCGGCCCGGCAGCGCCCAGTACCGCCTGCGCCGCCGTCAGCACATAAACGTTGAAGCGGGCGGCGCGAAGCTGGCCCTCAAGTCCGTTCACGCTGCCCGCATCCATGTCTTCACCCGATGATTTCGATTATTTGCCGGGAGCCCGGACCTGCTTGGCGATGCGGTCGAGAACCGCATTCACGAGCCTCGGCTCCTCGTCCGCGAAGAAGGCCTTGGCGATCTCCACATATTCGGTGACGATCACGGCGATCGGCACGTCCTTGCGCTCCAGAAGCTCGAACACGCCGGCGCGCAGGATGGCGCGTACCGTGCTGTCGAGGCGGGAGAGCGCCCAGTCGTCCTGCAGGGCGGACTTGATCAGCGGATCGAGCTTCAGCTGGTCGCGCACCACACCGGAAACAACCGAGCGGAACCAGGAGGCATCCGCCTTGAGGTAGGTGTCGCCATCGATCTCCTGGCCAAGCCGGTGCGCCTCGTATTCGGCGACCACTTCCAGCACGCCGGCACCGCCGATATCCATCTGGTAGAGCGCCTGCACGGCGGCAAGACGGGCAGCACCCCGCTGGTTTGCGGGCTTTACCGGTGCATCTTCGCTTCTGTTCTCGTCACGCTTGCTCACGGTCAGCCACCCAGTTTCTTCTTCAGCGCCACCATGGTCAGCGCCGCGCGGGCGGCAAAGCCGCCCTTGTCCTTCTCGCTCCGGCGCACGCGCGCCCAGGCCTGCGCCTCGTTCTCGACCGTCATGATGCCGTTGCCGATGGCGAGGCTTTCGCTGACGGCGAGATCCATGAGGGCGCGGGAGGATTCGTTGGAGACGATGTCGAAATGATAGGTCTCGCCGCGGATCACCATGCCAAGCGCAACGAAGCCGTCGTAATGCGTGCCGCCATTCTCCATGCCGTCGAGCGCCATGGAGACGACCGGCGGAATCTCCAGCGCGCCCATGACGGTCACCACGTCATAGGTTGCGCCTGCCTCGTCCAGCGCGGCCTTCGCGCCATCCAGAAGCGCATCGGCCATGTCGTCGTAGAACCGGGCTTCGATGATGAGGATATGCGGGCTGGACTTTTCGGACATGACCTACACCTGAAAGGGAAACGGGAAACGCATCTTATGCGACAGGCGGCGGTCAAACCATGCCGGACACGGATTGGCAAGTGCTTTTCCCGCATGGCTGCCCCGAATGCGGGCGTTTTGGTGCCTTTGGGCTCGACCGACTCGGCCTTCCGTCGCAGGATGCGGCGAAAACAGGAGGAAATGCAGATGACATCGGAACGCGTGGTGGATCCGCGAGAGCTGGAACTCGAGCACTGGTCGCAGGGCTCACTCTACGGTGGCGGCGACGTCCGCCTCGGCAGCCGCCTGGGCCTCAAAGGGTTGGGCGCTGCCTATAGCGAAGTGCAGCCCGGCAAGAGCGGCTGCCCCTTCCACAACCATCATGTGGAGGACGAGCTCTTCGTCATCCTCGAAGGCGAAGGCACCTACCGCATCGGCAACCAGCGCATCCCCGTCCGCGCCGGCCATATCCTCGGCGCTCCGGCCGGCGGACCGGACACGGCGCACCAGCTGATCAACACCGGCACCGTCCCTCTCCGCTACCTCTCGATCTCGACCAAGGCGGCAACCGAAATCTGCGAATATCCCGACAGCGGCAAGTTCCTCGCCAAGACGCTCGACCCCAAGACGGGCGAATACCGCTTCAACCAGATGGTCAGCGAGCTGGAGAGCATCGACTACTGGCACCGGGAGCCTGGGGCGTAAGCGCAGGATGCTTCGAGGCCTCCGCTTGCGCTCCGGCACCTCAGCATGAAGGGTTTGAGCAAGGGTGCAGGATGCTTCGAGGCCTGCGCTTCGCTCCGGCACCTAAGCATGAGGACGGTGGTGTACGCGGCACCTCAGCATGAGGACGGTGGAGTGTGCGGCGGTGCTCCTCGCCTCCCCTCATGGTGAGGTGCGAGGCAAAGCCGAGCCTCGAACCATCCGGCGGCATATTCCCTTGTGCGCGATGCTTCGAGGACTCCGCTTCGCTCCGGCACCCCAGCATGAGGGCGTTGGGGATTACGGCACCTCAGCATGAGTGCGGGTTCATGCGGCCTCACTCTTACTTGGCATAGACAGGAAACTCCGCGAGCCGCGCCGCATAGCGCGCCATGGTGTCCACCTCGAAATTGACGCGGTCGCCGACCTTGCGGTCGCCCCAGGTGGTGACGTCCAGCGTGTGGCGGATGAGGAGCACGTCGAAATCCGTACCATGGACGGCGTTGACGGTGAGCGAGGTGCCGTCGAGCGCGACGGAGCCCTTCGGCGCCACGAAGCGGGCGAGGTGGTCCGGCGCGCGCAGCGTGTAGCGCACGGCATCGCCTTCCGCCTTGATGGAGAGGATTTCCGCCGTACCATCCACATGACCGGAGACCAGATGCCCGCCGAGTTCGTCGCCGATCTTAAGCGAACGCTCGAGGTTGATGCGTGTGCCGGGCTTCCAGCCGGCGATGGTGGTCAGCCGCAGCGCCTCTTCCCAGGCCTCGACCTCGTACCAGCGCACCAGTGCGCCGGGCTCGCTCAGGGCCGTGACGGTCAGGCAGGTGCCGGCATGGGAGATCGAGGCCCCCATGTCGATGCCGGCGGGATCATAGGCGGTCTTCACCCTGAGCCGCACGCCCTCTGCCAACGGGGTGACGCTTTCGACGGTGCCGACATCGGTGACAATTCCGGTGAACATCAGTCTTCTCTCTCGTAATGATAGGCCCGGTCCGGGCCGAATGTCTCGGTGGCGATGAGCCTGAAGGGATCAGGCATATGGGCGCGGGTGACGGGCGATGCAATACCGTCCGCTCCGATCGTACCCGGCCCTTCGTAGAGCAGGATGCGGTCGACGAGCCCGGCCGTGATGAAGTCCCGCGCGGTCCTGGCACCCCCTTCGACCATGAGCGAGGTGATCCCCTCGTCTGCCATTCGGGTGAGGAGGGCGTGGAGGGTCGGGCTTTGCCAGAGGGTGACGCCGTGGTGTTGCAGGATTTCGGCAGCGTTGGCGGTGGTACCCCCCTCTGTCCTGCCGGACATCTCC
>CAMFHT010000152.1 GCA_945952245.1 uncultured Rhizobium sp.
CTCGTGACCCGTCCGGAAACCAAGGACGATCCGCGCATCCAGAAGCTCGCCAAGGCGCTGAACAGCGAGGAGACGCGCAAGTTCATCGAGGATCACTACAAGGGCCAGATCGTCGCGGCGTTCTGATGCCCTCGGCCGGCGCTGCTTGAGAGGCGCCGGCCACCCTATCCGGAGGAAATTTCCCATGACCATCCAGACCAGATCGGCTGCGCCTTCCGGCGAAATCGCGCCGGCCCGCCCGAAGCCGCGGGAGCATGCCCATGTGATCGGCAGCGATGCCGAGGCAATCGAGGTGGCGCGCAGGCTGAAGCCGCTCTTTGCCGCCGAGGCCGCCGAGCGCGACCGCGACCGGCGCCTGCCCTATGACGAGGTCGATCTCTATTCGCAAAGCGGCCTCTGGGGCATCACCATTCCCAAGGCTTACGGCGGTGCTGGCGTGTCGCAGGTGACGCTGGCAAAGGTCTTTGCCATTCTCGCCTCTGCAGATCCCTCGCTCACCCAGATCGCCCAGAACGCTTTCGAGATCATCGACGTGATCAGGCTGACGGGCTCGGAGGAGCAGAAGAAGGCGCTCTTCTCCGCCGTCCTGTCCGGCCAACGGCTCGGCAATGCCTTCTCCGAATTCGGCGGCAAGAACGTCGAGAGCTTCGAGACGAAGCTGAAGCGGAGCGGCGAGAGTTTCTCCGTTTCCGGCCGCAAGTTCTATTCGACGGGCGCGCTGTTCGCCCATCTCGTCCCGATCGTGGCGCTCGCTGAAGACGGGCATGTCGTGGTCGCCGTCGCCGACCGCGACCAGGACGGGCTCACCGTCGTCAACGACTGGTCCGCCTTCGGCCAGCGCACGACCGCGAGCGGCACCGTCATCCTCGACGACGTGCGCGTGCCTGCCGAGCGGGTCCTTCCGGCCCACATCGTCTATGAGAACCAGAGCGCCGTCGGGCCGCAGAGCCAGTTGCTGCATGCGGCGATCGACCTCGGCATTGCGGCAGGCGCGATCGACGCCACCATAGACTTCGTGCGCCATCATGCACGTCCCTGGATCGACAGCGGCAAGGAGAAGGCCGGCGACGATCCCTACACGATTGCGGCGATCGGCGACCTGAAGATCCGGCTTCACGGCGCGGAGGCCCTCATCGAGCGGGCAGGGCGGGTGCTGGACGAGACCATTGCCGAGGTCACGCGCGAAAGCATCGGCAAGGCGAAGATTGCGGTCGCGGAGGCCAAGGTGCTGACGACGGAGATCGCTATCGCCGCCACCAACAAGCTGTTCGAGCTGGGCGGCACCCGGTCTACGCTTGGCCACTTCAACCTCGACCGCCACTGGCGCGATGCCCGGACGCACACGCTGCATGATCCGGTGCGCTGGAAATATCATGCGGTCGGGGATTACTACCTCAACGGCACGCAGCCGCCGCTGCATTCCTGGATCTGATCCGGAATCTTCCCCCGTTGAAGTTTCTGATTTCAACAGCCTTGAGACGAAAAGTCGATGGCCAGTCGGCACGCCGCGCATTTGCGGCGGCCGCCACGGCTGCGAGCGCGGCAGACCCGCAGCCGAACTTGACCGGCCTGGAGCGCGTCCGGTGAACTAGGGTTCATCGGACGCTTCCCAGTTCCTTGCCTTCACGCAATTCCGGACGAAAAAACGTGGTTACACTTTTCCTGGAAATGCTCATCCCATTCGAATGAGCGTCTTGATTGCCTTGCGCTCGTCCATGGCCTTGTAACCACGGGCAACGTCGGGCAGGTCCACTTCGAGGTCGAAGACCTTCCCGGGGTTGATCTTCCGCGACAGGATCATGTCGAGGAAGTCGGGCAGGTAACGGCGGACGGGCGCCGGGCCGCCGAGCAGGTTCTTCTGGGCAAAGAACAGCATCTGCCCATCGAGCGAAACGCCGTGCGGTACGCCGACGAAACCGATCGAGCCGCCGGGCCGGGCGGCGTTGATTGCCTGCATCATGGCCTCCTGCGTGCCCACGCATTCCAGCACGGAGTCTGCGCCGACCCCGCCGGTGAGCGCGAGGATCTTCGCAACGCCTTCGTCGCCCCGTTCGGTGACGATGTGGGTGGCGCCGTATTCGAGCGCCAGCTCCTGGCGGGCCTTGTGGCGGCTCATGGCGATGATCTTTGCAGCGCCCATCTGCTTTGCCGCGAGCACGCCCATGAGGCCGACCGCCCCGTCGCCGACGACGACTGCCGTCGAGCCGGGCTGCACACGCGCGGCATCCGCCGCATACCAGCCGGTACCAAGCACGTCGGAGGCGGCGAGCAGACTCGGAATCAGGTCCTCGGGCGGCAGTTCCGCGGTCGCGACCAGCGTTCCGTCTGCATTCGGAACGCGGGCAAAGGGCGCTTGCCCGCCCGACATGAACTCGCGGTTGACGCAGGAGGAGGGCCAGCCGTTCAGGCAGTTGACGCAGGTTCCGCAGGAGATGACGAAGGAGCCGACCACGAACTGACCTGGCTTCACCGTCTTCACCGCACTGCCGACCTCGGTGACCACGCCGCAGTATTCATGGCCCATGTGCATGGGCCCGTTCATCGGCTGGAGGCCGCGATAGGGCCAAAGATCCGATCCGCAAATGCAGGAGGCCGAAAGCTTGATGATGGCATCCGTGGGCAGCTGGATCTTCGGATCTTCGACCTCGTCGCAGCGGATGTCGCCGGTTCCGTGTAGCACTGTAGCGCGCATGATCCTTCCTTTCGCAGGCAATGGTTCCGCCGGTTTCCTCAGCCGGCAAATCTCGACAGCATGTGTAGCGCGAATTACGTTCGCCGATTAGGCGTAGTAATTTGCTTGGACTTATCGATATCAGCGAATAATCAGCCTCAAGTGCCGGAGGACAGTCTGCCATGGCCCGCGAAAATTTCAACGAATTGCTGCTGTTCCTGGCAGTCGCCGAAGAGCGAAGCTTTACCAAAGCCGCTACCCGGCTCGGCATGGCCCAATCCACCGTCAGTCATGCGGTGCGCCAGCTCGAGGAGCGGTTGGGTCTCAGGCTTCTGACCCGCACCACCCGCAGCGTCTCCACCACTGAGGCCGGTGAGCGGCTGAAGCAATCGCTGGCGCCGCGGATCGCCGAAATCGAGGCCGAGATCGAGGCGCTGCTTGCCTATCGCGACAAGCCGGCGGGAACGGTGCGCCTCACGCTGTCCGATCATGCCATGCAGACGGTCGTCTGGCCGAAGCTGGCGCCGGTACTGAAGGATTATCCCGATATCCGGCTGGAGCTCAACGTCGACAACGGTTTCCGCAATATCGTGGAGGAGGGCTTCGATGCCGGCGTGCGTCTCGGGGAGAGCGTCGAGAAGGACATGGTGGCTGTCCGGATCGGTCCGGACTGGCGGCTGGCCGCCGTCGGCTCGCCTGCCTATTTCGCGGCGCATGGCCGGCCCGACAACCCGCATGCCCTGATGCGCCACCAATGCATCAACCGACGTCATCTGAGTTCCGGCGCCCTCTATGCCTGGGAATTCGGTCGTGGCGGCGAGGAGCTGCGGGTGCGCGTCGAGGGCCAGCTGACGCTCAACACCTCGGAAGCGATGATCGACGCGGCACGCCTCGGCTATGGAATAGCTTTTGTGCCGGAAGACATGGTCTCGGCTCACATTGCAGAGGGATCGCTGGAGCTAGTGCTCGACGACTGGTCGCCATACTTCCCGGGCTACTACCTCTATTACCCCAGCCGCCGCCAGCATCTACCGGCCTTTTCGCTCGTCATCGAGGCGCTCCGCCAGCAATTGTAGCGCCACAACCTTTCAGATTGTCGGGGAACCTTTGCCTCTTCGCGTTGTTCGGCACTCATGAACGAACAGCGATGGAGAGTGACATGCGCGCTTTGGTCTGGCACGGCAAGGAGGATATCCGCTGCGACAGCGTATCCGATCCGGAAATCGAGCATCCCCGCGATGCCATCATCAAGGTGACGAGTTGCGCCATATGCGGGTCCGACCTTCATCTGTTCCATAATTTCATTCCGGCCATGGAGCCGGGAGACATCATGGGACACGAGATGATGGGCGAGGTCGTGGAGACCGGCTCCGGCATCAATGGACGTCTGAAGAAGGGCGACCGCATCGTGGTGCCCTTCACCATCACCTGCGGCGAGTGCGAGCAGTGCAAGCGGGGCAATTTCTCCGTCTGTGAAACCACCAACCGCAACAAGGAAATGGCGGACAAGGTGTTCGGCCACACGACGGCGGGCCTCTTCGGCTATACGCATCTGACCGGCGGCTTCCCCGGCGGGCAGGCGGAATATCTGCGCGTGCCCTTCGCCGACAGCACCCACATCAAGGTGCCTGAAAGCCTGAGCGACGAGCAGGCGCTCTTCCTTGGCGATATCCTGCCGACCGGGTGGCAGGCCGCCTTCCAGTGCGACATCGAGCGCACGGACACGGTGGTGATCTGGGGCTGCGGCCCCGTCGGCCAGATGGCCATCCGCAGCGCCGTGCTGCTGGGAGCCAGGCAGGTCGTCGCCATCGACCGCATTCCGGAGCGCCTCTCCATGGCCGAAGCCGGCGGCGCCATCACCATCAACTTCATGGACGAGAGCGTGATCGAACGGCTGAACGAACTGACGGACGGCAAGGGCCCGGAAAAGTGCATCGATGCCGTGGGTCTCGAAAGCCACGTCTCGATGAGCCAGCCGGACACGCTTCTCGACCGCGCCAAGCAGATGGTCATGATGGAAAGCGACCGGCCGCATGTGCTGCGCGAGATGATCTATGTCTGCCGCCCCGGCGGCATCATTTCGATCCCCGGCGTCTACAGCGGCCTCGTGGACAAGATCCCCATGGGCATGGCCATGAACAAGGGGCTGACCTTCCGCATGGGCCAGACCCACGTGAAGCGCTGGACGGACGATCTGATCCGCCGGATCGAGGAGGGGCAGATCGATCCGTCCTTCGTCATCACTCACACCAGGAATCTCTCGGAGGGACCCGAGATGTACAAGGTGTTCCGCGACAAGCAGGACAGCTGCATCAAGGTCGTCCTGAAACCATAAGCGAGGTGCGCTATGACTTACCTGAGCAATATGACGCGACCCGAAGGTGAACCGAAGGTCCTCCATTCCGGTCCGAGTTCCCTGACTTCCTCCGACAGTCTCGGGCGCGGGCTGGGCTGGTTCAGCCTCGGCCTCGGCCTTGCCGAACTGTTGGCCGCGGACCAGATCGCCCATGCCCTCGGCATGCGCGGCAAGGAGAGCCTGATCCGCGCTTACGGCGCCCGCGAGATCGCGAGCGGCGTGCTGACCCTCTCGGTGGACAGGCAGGCCGGACTTGCGAGCCGCATCGGCGGCGATCTTCTCGATATCGCGACCCTGCTTCCGGCGGTCTCCGACGACAATCCGAAACGGGGCAATGCGGGCTTTGCGCTCGCCATGGTCATGGGCGTCACCATGCTGGACATCATCGCCACGGGTGCGAATACCGTCCAGCACAGCCGCCGCGGCGAGCCGCGCAGCTATTCGGACCGCAGCGGCTTCCCGCAAGGGGTCGGCGCCGCTCGTGGCAGGGCCCGCGACGACCTGCCCGATTATCACACGCCTTCGACTTCCGGCTTCTCGGCCTGACAGGGCGGTTGCAGGCGGCCCTCTCTCTCTCCAGCCGCCTGCATTCCCGACTAAGTTATATAGTATAACCTTATCCGCCCTTTGCGAATCTGCCTCCTGCCTCTAATGCTGCTCCAAAGATCGGAGCGGTGCATGGCGGACCTGCAGTCTATCGTCGATGAAATCCACGAGGCCCTGAAGCCCCGTTTCGGGGAAGGGAAGGTGGCGGATTACATTCCGCAGCTCGCCCATGTGGACCCTAAGAAGTTCGGCATCGCCGCCGTGGATATTGAAGGCAATGTCTTCCGGGCAGGGGACAGCGAAGAGCCTTTTTCCATCCAGAGCATTTCCAAGGTCTTCACCCTGACGCTGGCGCTCGGCAAGCACGGCGAATCCATCTGGACCAAGGTTGGCCGCGAGCCATCCGGCTCTTCCTTCAATTCCATCGTCCAGCTGGAGCATGAGGAGGGCAGGCCCCGCAATCCCTTCATCAATGCCGGCGCAATCGCCGTCAGCGACCTCGTTCTCGCCGGCCACACGCCGCGCGAGGCGATCGGCGAGATCGTGCGCTTCGTCCGCTTCCTCGCCGATGACGAGACGATCGCCATCGATCCCGCGGTCGCGAGATCCGAGCAGGCGACTGGCTATCGCAACTTCGCGCTCGCCAACTTCATGCGCTCCTTCGGCGTGCTCAGCCATCCCGTCGACCACGTGCTCGGCGTCTACTTCCACCAGTGCGCCATCGCGATGACCTGTACGCAGCTCGCCAAGGCCGGCCTGTTCCTCGCGGCCGCCGGTCGCAACCCGCTGACCGGCCATGTCGTGGTGTCGAAGCAGAGGGCGCGGCGCATCAATGCGCTGATGCTCACCTGCGGTCATTACGACGGTTCCGGCGATTTCGCCTATCGCGTCGGCCTGCCCGGCAAGAGCGGCGTCGGTGGTGGCATCCTGGCGGTTGCGCCGGGCAAGGCGTCTGTCGCCGTCTGGGCGCCGGGGCTCAATGCCTATGGCAATTCGCTGGTCGGCTCGCTCGCGCTCGAGATGCTTGCCCAGCGCACCGGCTGGTCCGTCTTCGGCGCCTGAGGGGACCATCCCGATCCGATCAGCCTAATTCCGCCAATCGTTTAGCAACTCGTCAGACCAAAGTCCGTGGTCCCATCGGTCTCTGTGCCCAGACCGGAACGCAGCGTTCGCAAGCCCGTTCTATGGCTGTACTTCGAGGCAGATGAGGAAGCGACAGCCACTCCTTGGCAAACTCCTGATCTGCCCTGAACCCTCAGCCCTTTCGCGGGAACGTCGGCACCAGACCGGCAGCGGATGGGTGCAGCACCAGGAGAAAACGATCATGAAACTGCGTCTTGTAGCTCTTACTGCAGTGGCCGCCTCGCTGATGGCGGGCTCGGCCTTTGCCCAGTCCTCCACCGTGAACGGCGCTGCCGGCGGTGCAGTAACGGGTGCCATCGTCGGCGGTCCCGTCGGCGCAGCCGTCGGCGGTGTGGCCGGTGCGATCGCCGGCACGGCCATCGATCCGCCGCCGCAGAAGGTCGTCACCTATGTCCAGCAGGCACCGGCGACCGAGAAGGTCGTGGTCAAGGAAAAGGTTGCCGTCGGCGTGGCCCTGCCTGAAACCGTCGTCGTGACCCCGGTTCCGGAAAATCCGAAGTATGCCTATGCCGTCGTCAACGACGAGCGCGTGATCGTCGAGCCGTCCTCGCGCAAGGTCATCCAGGTCATCGACTGACCCCTTTTCGAGGGAGAGCCGCCCGGCTCTCCCTCTTTCTTGCCAGTGATCCGCAGATATTCCACGTGCCGACCAAACGGCGCGCGCGGCTCCCTGCGGCCATACTTGAAGAAAGGTCCGTATCATGCAGACGAAGAAGAGACATCTCGCGCTCATTGCAGCGCTCGCACTCGGAACCTCGCCGCTCGGCCATTTCGTGGCCCATGCCCAGGCCACGTCCACCGAGACCGGCTCCGGTGCTTCCACGTCCACGGATACCTCCGGCGCTGCCACCACTTCCGGCGCCTCGGGCACGACCTCTACCGATACCCAGACCGGAACGTCCGGCACCACCACCCAATCCGGTACGTCCGGCACCACCGCCTGCGATCCGCAGCAGGCCGATTGTTCGTCGTCGGCATCCGGCACGGCGTCCGGCTCTTCCGACCAGTCCGGCGCTTCGGGCTCGGCGTCGGGAACGAGCTCCACGGATGGTTCCGGCAGCCAGAGCGGTACGTCCGGCAACGATCAGTCCGGCGCTTCCGCATCGGGATCGGGCACGTCTTCCAGCGACGGCTTTTCGACATCGGGCGATGCGGCGAAGTCCTCGACCGACAGCACGAAAGCCGGTGCCGCCGCCGAGTCGCAGGATTCAACGTCTACCGACAGCCAGTCGAACAACAGCACGTCTTCGTCCAGCGAGACGAACGTGAACGTCAATTCCGACGTCAACATCACCACCGAACAGCGTACCGAGATCCATCAGGTGATCAACGAGGTGCATGTGGAGCCGGTGAAGGACGTCGATTTCCAGGTGAGCGTCGGCGTCGAAGTTCCGAAGGCTGTGCATGTGCACCTGCAGCCGCTGCCGGAGCGGATCATCAAGATCGTCCCGAAGTACAAGGCCTACCGGTTCTTCGTGCTGGCTGACGGCCGGATCGTCATCGTCGATCCGAAGAAATACGTCATCGTGACCATCATTACCGCTTGAGGTGCGCAGCCCCGCTTTTCAAGCGGGGCCGACTGGGGGCCGGGAAGAGTTGTGCCTGACCGGCCCCCATTTTTGAGGAGAGGAGAAAGATCATGGAAAACAGCGTCTACCAGGCCCGTTGGCTGCTTGCCCCCATCATCGCCCTGCCGGGCTTCTTCATCATCGTGGGCGCAGTGCTGAACTGAACACCGAACCGCCTCCACAGGAGGCGATCCGGCTTCTGCAATACCAGGAAATGATTTCCCGAGAGGACTGAACATGAGCACCAGGCTAGCCGTCGCAGGATTGGGGATTTACGTGGTCGCCGTATGGGCGGCACTCGGCGTGACCGCCGTCACATGGTTCAACCATTCCGCCGAGGCAGGCACCGCGGTCTCATCGACCTCCGCAGCATGCCTGGCAGAGTGCAATGTGACTTCTGTGGTCGCGAAAGGCCCGCGCCTGGTCGTGCCTGCAAACTAGGCATCGTCACTCGGGAAATAAGCATTTCGTCGTAGTCATCATCCAGAATTGCAAACATACGCAAACATTTCGCGTTAGTAACGGCGTGTCGTATCAAAACAACTACTTATAGTTCATGAGTTTTCATAGCGCTGTCGTTAACCACTCGGAGAGCCGGCCATAACACTGTGAAATCATTCACCCTGCGTGAACTTGAACAGGATTATGGCTCGGCCCGGACGTGTGCTGGCCTCCCTAGCCCCAGGAGACCACATGAAGAACCTCAAGATAGCCCAACAATTGTTCCTGCTCATCGGCATGCCTGATGGCGGGATTTTCCATTTCGACCTTCTTTGAAATCAGAAAATCGTCGGAGGCGATCTATGACGAACGCTACGACATGCTGCGCACCCAGGTGGAAAGCGCGATTTCCATTCTCGACAGCTATCACGCCCGCCAGCTCTCAGGCGAGCTCACTGAAGCGGATGCGAAGAAGCAGGATTTCACGCAACTCGCCAAGCTGCGCTATGAGCCAAACGGCTATTTCTTCGGCCTCGACGACAACGTCACCCTGCTTTTCCACCCCTCCGACGCGCTGATCGGCCAGAACAAGAAGGGCCTGCAGGACAAGAAGGGCACGCGCTTCTTCGACGAGATCGTCGAAAAGGGCCTCGCCGGCGGT
>CAMFHT010000153.1 GCA_945952245.1 uncultured Rhizobium sp.
ATGCCGGCATTCAGCACGGCCGTCAGAAGCGGCCCGTGGTCATATTCGATCGACGCCACCACGCGCGCCATGTCGGCGGATGAGGTCACGTCGCCTTCGAGCACGATGATCTGCCCGGCAAGCGCCCCCGCCTCCCGTTGCAGCTCGTAGAGCGCATCATGCGAACGCGCCGTCACCGCTACCCGGTAGCCTTTACCGGCGAGGTGAAGTGCCAGCGCGCGCCCGATGCCGGAGCTTGCGCCGGTAATCCAGACGATGCCGTCTTCCGGCCTGAACATGGTTTTTCTCATCCGCGCATTCCTGTTGCCGCCCGGCCCCGCGCCTATCGCTCTTCTTCTGGCGGAGCATCGGGGCCAATCTGTGTCTCCCGCCGGTGATACGGAGCGGACAGGCGGAAAGTTGCTGAAACCACTGAAATTTTGCATGGCCGCCCCGGAGGGTGGAACATAATTTCTTGTCTTCCGCGGCTTGTGGACGGAAAACAGCCTTCCTATTCTGTCCCCAAAGAAAAGAGAGATTCCATGTCCGTACGCCCCTCCGTTCTGGATGCCATCGGCAACACACCCCTGATCCGCCTCAAGGGGGCGTCGGAGGCAACCGGCTGCACCATTCTCGGCAAGGCGGAATTTCTCAATCCCGGCCAGTCGGTCAAGGACCGTGCGGCGCTCGCCATCATCCGCGACGCCGAAGCGCGCGGTGCGCTGAAGCCCGGCGGCGTGATCGTCGAGGGCACTGCCGGAAATACCGGAATCGGACTCACAATGGTTGCGAAGGCGCTCGGCTACCGCACCGTCATCGTCATCCCGGAGACCCAGAGCCAGGAAAAGAAGGACGCGCTGCGCCTGCTCGGCGCGGAGCTCGTGGAAGTGCCGGCTGCCCCCTACCGGAACCCGAACAATTACGTGCGCCTGTCCGGCCGCCTTGCCGAAGAACTCGCCCGCACCGAGCCGAACGGCGCAATCTGGGCAAACCAGTTCGACAATGTCGCCAACCGCGATGCCCATGTGAAGACGACTGCACCCGAGATCTGGCGCGATACGGAAGGCAAGGTGGACGGTTTCATCTGCGCCGTCGGTTCGGGTGGCACGCTTGCCGGCGTGGCAGCGGGCCTCAAGGGCTTCAATCCCGCCATCAAGATCGGCCTGGCCGATCCCGAAGGCGCCGCGCTCTACGAATTCTATACGAATGGCGAGCTGAAATCGTCCGGGAGTTCGATCACCGAGGGCATCGGACAGGGCCGCATCACCGCCAATCTCGAAGGCTTCACGCCGGACTATTCCTATCAGATCCCCGATGGCGAAGCGCTGGAGATCGTCTTCGACCTCGTGGAGAACGAAGGCCTCTGCCTCGGCGGCTCCTCGGGCATCAACATCGCCGGCGCAATTCGCCTTGCGCGCGATCTCGGTCCGGGCCATACCATCGTGACCATTCTCTGCGATTACGGCAATCGCTACCAGTCAAAGCTTTTCAACCCGGAATTCCTGTCCTCGAAGAACCTCCCGGTTCCGGGATGGCTTACCCGCTCCTCGCGCATCACGCCGCCCTACGAACCCGTCTGACATCAAAAGTGGATTATGAGCACACGCGCCCTCTATCGTGACGATTTCTACCTTTCGACTGCGGAAGGCACCGTAACGGCGGTTCACGAGGATGGCAGCGTGGAGCTCGACCAGACCTGCTTCTATGCCGCCTCCGGCGGGCAGCCCGGCGATACCGGCTTTCTGGAACGGGCTGATGGTTCGAAGATCATGCTCGGCGAGACCCGCCATGGCGCGACCAAGGACGTGATCCTGCACAAGCCGCTGGAGGGCGAGCAGCGTCTCGACGTCGGCGAGAAATTGACGCTTCACATCGACTGGGCGCGCCGCTACCGTCTGATGCGCATGCACACCGCCTGCCACCTGCTCTCCGTCGTGCTGCCCTACCCCATCACCGGTGCCTCGGTCGGCGAGGAGGAAAGCCGCGTCGATTTCGATCTGCCGGAGCAGGTGGAGAAGGAAGACGTGACGGCCGCGCTGATGGACCTCGTCAAGGCGAACCATCCCGTCTACGTGCAGTGGATCACCGATGAGGAGCTTGCCGCAAATCCCGGCATCGTGAAATCCAAGAACGTGCGCCCGCCGATGGGTCTCGGCCGCGTCAGCCTCGTCGCGATCGGGGAAAACGCGTCGATCGACAGCCAGCCCTGCGGCGGCACGCATGTTTCTGAAACGCAGGAAGTGGGCGAGATCCACATTTCCAAGATCGAGAAGAAGGGCAAGGAAAACCGCCGCCTGCGCATCCGTTTCGGCGCGGCATCGGCCTGAAGAGCCCCGGGAGGACAAGAAGAATGAGCGAGAAGAGCCGTTACATCGTCACCGCGGACTGGGTGGAAAAGCAACTGGGTGCGCCGGAATTCCGTATAGTCGACGCCTCCTGGTATCTGCCCGCGCAGAACCGCAACGGGGCGCTGGAATACAGCACAGGCCATGTGCCCGGCGCGGTCTTCTTCGACCAGGACGCGATAGCCGACCATTCGACGGGCCTCCCCCATACGATTCCTTCACCGGAACAGTTCGCGGAAGCGGTCGGCAAGCTCGGCATCGCCGATACGGATACCATCGTCGTCTACGACGGCCCCGGCTTCTTCACCGCGCCGCGCGTCTGGTGGCTCTTCCGCGTCATGGGCGCCGAACGCGTCTATGTCATGGATGGCGGCATCGACGGCTGGAAGAAGGAAGGCCGGCCGCTTGAAACCGATCTGCCTGAGCCGGGCCCCGCAACCTTCACGCCGCGCTTCGCCGCCGAGAAGGTAACCTTCATCGAGGGCATGCGCGGGATCGTCGCGGAAGGCAGGGTCCAGATCGCCGATGCGCGCGGTGCGGGCCGTTTCGCCGGCACCGACCCAGAACCCCGCGCCGGCGTCCGCTCCGGCCACATGCCGGGCGCGCGCAACGTGCCGGTGACAGTGCTCTCCGAGAGCGGACGTCTCAAGGATCTGGACGACCTGCGCACGGTCTTCGCCGAAGCCGGCATCGACCTTTCGAAGCCGGTCGTCACCACCTGCGGCTCCGGCGTCACGGCGGCCGCGATCACCTTCGCGCTCCATTCGCTCGGCCATGATGAGAACACCCTGTTCGACGGCTCCTGGACCGAATGGGGCAGCCTGCCGGATACGCCGGTCGAGACGGGAAGCCGGTGAGCGTCATGAGCGAGGAACCTATAACCGACAACGACGCATCCACTCCCGCTCCGGCTCCAGCCCCGATCCCGGTCCGCGTCACCTGTCTGGAGATGACGGCCCCGCCGCGGGCCTTCTTCCCCGTTCCCGTCAACCTTGCGACCGCTCTCATCCGCACGAGGGATATTCCGCTTCCCTATTACCGCTATCTTTATCGGCAAGTCGGCCACCGCTGGCGCTGGACGGAGCGGCTGCGCCTCTCCGACGAGGCTCTGGCCGAGCGTGTGCATGACGACAAGACCAACATCACCGTGCTTTACGCGGAAGGCGCTCCCGCCGGCTATTTCGAGCTCAACTGCCGCGACCCCGATGTGGTCGAGATCGAATATTTCGGCCTGATGCAGCATGCGCTCGGCATGGGTCTCGGCAAGTGGTTTCTGCTGCAGGCGCTGCATGCCGCCTGGTCGACCATGCCGCAGAAGGTGATCGTGCAGACGAGCACGCTCGATCATCCGCGCGCGCTCGCGCTCTACCAGCGCATGGGGTTTGCGCCTTACAGAACCCAGGAAGAGGAAGTGACCCCCTTGTCCGAAGCGGAGTGGCTGGAAATCGTCCGCCGCGATGCCGGAGACGAAAGCTGAATCCGGCGTCTCTTTCACCGGTAATGCGCTGATTTTTGGCGAGACCTCCCGTTCCGGCTGCTGCTAGTCTCCTCGCCGGAATCGGAGGAAATCCATGCGCTCATCGAAAACCATCCACATCGTCGGCTGTCATGCAGAGGGCGAAGTTGGCGACGTCATCGTTGGTGGTGTCGCATCGCCGCCCGGCGAGACGCTCTGGGACCAGTCCCGCTTCATCGCCCGCGACGAGACGCTGCGCAATTTCGTGCTGCGCGAACCGCGCGGCGGCGTCTTCCGCCACGTGAACCTGCTGGTGCCGCCGAAGAACCCGAAAGCATCAGTCGGATGGATCATCATGGAGCCGGAGGATACGCCGCCCATGTCGGGCTCCAACTCCATCTGCGTCGCGACCGTCGTGCTCGATACCGGCATCGTGCCGATGGTCGAGCCGGTCACGCATTTCTTCATGGAAGCGCCGGGCGGTCTGGTGGAGGTGCATGCGGACTGCGCAAACGTAAAGGCCGAGCGCATAACCGTGCGCAACGTGCCGAGCTTTGCCGGAAAGCTGGACGCGACGCTGGAGGTCGAGGGCCTTGGTACGCTGACGGTCGATACCGCCTATGGTGGCGACAGTTTCGTGATCGCGGATGCAAGAGCGCTCGGGTTCCGGATTGCGCCCGACGAAGCCCGCGATCTCGCCGAGACCGGCATGCGCATCACCAAGGCCGCGAACGAGCAGCTGGGCTTCAGCCACCCGACCAATCCCGACTGGCGCCATTTTTCCTTCTGCCAGATCGCGGCACCCGTGGAGATGGTCGGCGGCGTCATGACCGGCGCCAATGCGGTGGCGATCCAGCCCGGAAAGATCGACCGCTCTCCGACCGGCACCGGCTGCTCGGCCCGCATGGCCGTGCTGCATGCGCGCGGGCAGCTCAGGAAGGGCGACCGCTTCGTCGGCACCTCGATCATCGGCTCGAAATTCTTCTGCCGCATCGAGGAGGAGACCACGCTTGGCGATCTTCCCGCGATCATCCCCTCCCTCTCCGGCCGCGCCTGGATCACCGGCATCCGCCAGGACATGCTCGACCCGTCGGACCCCTGGCCTGCGGGCTACAAGCTCTCGGATACTTGGCCGAACAAGATGTGAGCGTGTGAGGGATGAATATCCCTCACCACCATCTCATTGCGCGCTGCTGTCATCCTCAGACGTATCGTCCGTCGCCTGCGAGCTATCCGCGCTCTCGTCGGAACTGTCATCGGCTGCGTCGAGCCCCAGAACGTTCGTCGCATAGGACTGCACGTAGCTGCGCGCGTCCTCGATGCAGTAGGTGAGTTCCCGGTCGCCCGGGCTCCAGAACGCATTGGCCTGGCCGCAGACATTGACGGAGAGCTTGATGCCCGGCTCCAGCTTCACTAGACCGGAGAAGAGGTCGCGGATCATCTCCAGCGCGCCCATGTCCTTGAGATAGTTCCGGTAGTAGATCAGCTCCGGATTCTTCGTCTTGTAATAGGCGAGCTGGAACTGGATCTTGTCGCCGTCCTTGGCGACATAGGGGTTCAGCACGGAGTACCAGCTGTCCCGCGCCTTCTGGTATTCGCCCTCGCATTCGTCCCGCCGCTCCTGCGGCAGGTTGATGCGGTCGGCGAGTTCCTTGAAGCGCTTCTGGTCCTTGCCGACCATCATGCAGGCGATGTTGTAGGCGCGCTGCTTGTCGAGACTGTGGGCGTCCATCATGTAGTCGTCGGTCAGCTCGACCCCTTCGCCGAGGCTCATCCAGCTGTCGACGCTGTCGATCAGCGCCTGGTCCAGCGTCTTGTCGTCGGCTTCGAGCAGCAGCACCGATGAGAGCGTATCGACCGCATCCTCCTCCTTGCCGAGAACCGGCAGGTTGAGCTCCGAAATCAGCATGTGGCCGCTTTCGTGGAAGAGCACGTAGAGCACGTTGCCGGTCATGAAGCGCAGCGCGTCTTCCTGCTGCTGCGGCGTCATCTTCGCGAGCTCCTCCGGCACGGGATCCTCGGCGGAAGCGGAAAACGGCATGAGCGCCGCGGCAAGGGCCAGGCCGGCCAGAAGAGTACGCAAGGAACATCCCTCCACTTGATCGAAAACGCGCGCCCGCAAGCCACAGCGCCCCCGCCGGGCAGGCAACGTCTGGTTCAAGCCCTAACATCAAGAAGTAGGAATAAAGTAAAAGGCGGCGGGATCATCTCCCGCCGCCCAGATAGGCCCGAAATTGGAACCGGACTTAGAGAGCCGAAACCGGCTCGTGGTTGGTGTAACCGAGGGCATCCGCCACCGGCTTGTTGGTGATCTTGCCCTTGTGGACGTTGAGGCCGTTCTGCAGGTGCTTGTCCTTGCGAATGGCGTCGAGGCCGTGATCGGCGAGCGCCAGGCCATGGCCGAGCGTTGCATTGTTCAGCGCATGCGTGGAGGTGATCGGAACCGCACCCGGCATGTTGGCAACGCAATAATGGATGATGCCGTCGACTTCATAGGTCGGGTCGGAATGGGTCGTGGCATGCGAGGTCTCGAAGCAGCCGCCCTGGTCGATCGCGACGTCGACGATGACCGCACCCTTCTTCATGCCGCCGAGCATCTTCTTCGTGACGAGCTTCGGTGCCGCAGCACCCGGGATCAGCACTGCGCCGATGACGAGATCGGCCGCGAAGACTTCCTGTTCCAGCGCATCGATGGTCGAGAAGCGGGTATGGACGCGGCCGCCGAAAATGTCGTCGAGCTGGCGCAGGCGCGGGATCGAGCGGTCGAGGATGGTGACATCGGCACCGAGGCCGACGGCCATCTTGGCCGCATGCAGGCCGACCACGCCGCCGCCGATGACGGCAACACGGGCCGGAGCCACGCCCGGAACGCCGCCGAGCAGGATGCCGCGGCCACCATTGGCCTTCTGCAGCGAATAGGCGCCGCACTGGATGGAGAGACGGCCGGCCACTTCAGACATCGGCGCGAGCAGCGGCAGGCCGCCGCGATCGTCGGTAACGGTTTCATAGGCGACGGCCGTGACGCCCGAATCGATCAGGCCCTTGGTCTGGTCCGGATCGGGAGCGAGGTGCAGGTAGGTGTAGAGGATCTGGCCTTCGCGCAGCTGCACCCATTCGGAGGGCTGCGGCTCCTTGACCTTCACGATCATGTCGGAATTCTTGAAGACGTCGGCGGCGCTTGCCGCGATCTTTGCGCCGGCGGCGATATAGGCCGCGTCGTCTGCGCCGATGCCGACGCCGGCATTGGTCTCGACCAGGACCTCATGGCCATGCGCGACATATTCACGAACCGCACCCGGCGTCAGGCCGACGCGATATTCATGGTTCTTGATTTCCTTGGGGCAACCTACGCGCATTGCGTCTCTCTCTCCTCGTTGGGGCGACCGTTCCCTCTGGCCGCCGGAATGGGGCACATCCAAGCAAAAGCCTGATGAAATGTCCTTGCAAAGGTGGAGCGAAGCGTGCATGCCTTCCGCAGAAAGTTGCGTTTTTTGAAATTTTTTCGAAGGAAATTCGAATGTCCGATCTGGATGCCATGGATGTTTCGATCCTGAGGGCGCTTCAGCAGAACGGCCGCATGTCGAATGCGGACCTTGCCGCAAAGGTTGGCCTCAGCGCCTCGGCCTGTTCGCGGAGGCTCGATCACCTGGAAAAGAGCGGGGTCATCAGCGGCTATCACGCCCGGCTCTCGCACGCGGCGCTCGATTACAAGATGATCGCCATCGTGCACATCTCGCTCTCCGGCCAGTTCGCCAAAACGCTCCAGGAGTTCGAGGCGGCGGTGAAGAAATGCCCGAACGTGCTGGTCTGCTACCTGATGTCGGGGGAATACGACTACATCCTCCGCGTGGCCGCGAAGGATCTCGCCGATTACGAGCGCATCCACCGCGACTGGCTGTCCGCCCTGCCGCATGTGGTGAAGATCAATTCGAGCTTTGCGCTCCGGGAAATCATCGACAAGCCGAATGTCGGCCTCTGATCAGACGCGCCCTTCCGGAGCGCCATCGGCAAACAGGCTCTTGCCGTGCTGGTCGACGATCTGCTTTGCCTTTCGGAGGGTGAACTCCACCGCCTCCTTCTCGCCGGAAAAGATGTCGGCGCGGATGAAGTGGCGCACCAGAACCTGCCCGCCATCCTTCTTCTCGATACGCCCGGCAATGCGATACTGGCTGCCTTCCTTCATCGGCTGCGCCACCAGTTCGACGTCCTGATAGGCTTCCCGGCTTTCCTGGGATGCAACCGGTTCGGAGGGCCGGCTTCCGCCGAAGAGCGAGACGATCCGCGATACGAAACTTGTCATATTCCTACTTTAGCATTATCAAGTTTCCGTCGTGATGTCGCTGCGGGAGCCGAAATGGACGGAAATCACTGGTTCAGGTTTCTCGCCTATCTTATGGCCTTCATTCTCGCTTTGACAGGTCTAATTTGGATGTCCGGGCCAAGACCGCATGTGGAACTCTACACCCGCTTCAAGCCGCCTGCGGAGGTGACCTCGCTCGAGGCCTGGCTGGCGGCGAAGGAGGCGGATGTGCCGAACATCCGCCCCGGCCTCGAGAAACAGATCCTCTGGCACGATCCCGTGCATCACGAGCGCACCGCGCTTTCCATCGTCTACATCCACGGCTTCTCCGCCTCCAAGGGCGAGACGCGGCCGGTGCCGGATGAAATAGCGAAGGCGCTCGGCGCCAATCTCTTCTACACCCGCCTCGCAGGCCATGGCGCGGATGGGGCGGCCCTTGGCAAGGCGACGGCGCAGGAATGGCTGGACGACACGGCGGAGGCGCTCTGGATCGGCAGCCAGATCGGCGAACGCACGATCGTGATCGCCGCCTCGACAGGCGCAACGCTGGTGACACCGCTTCTCGCAGACCGGAAGCTCTCCGGCCATGTTGCCGCCGCCGTCTTCATCTCGCCGAATTTCGGGCTGAGGGCGCGGGGATCGAGCCTGCTGACCTTTCCTTTCGCTGGCCTGATCACGGAAGCGGTGATCGGCAGGCAACGGGTGATCCAGCCTGTCAACCTGGCCAATGCGGAACTCTGGACGCTCAGCTATCCTTCCCGTGCGCTCCTGCCCATGGCGGCGCTGGTGAAGGCAGTGGTGGCGATGGATTTCCACCAGATCCGCACGCCCGCCTTCTTCTACTATTCGCGCGAGGACGCGGTGGTCGATGCCGATGCCACCGACCGCGTCTATTCCGCCTGGGGCGGACCGGTCGGCAAGGCCATGCCGGGGCCCGTCGAAGATATCAACCGGCACGTCATCGCCGGCGATGCATTGTCACCCTCGGGCACCAGGCCGGCGGTCGCAGTGCTCACCAACTGGCTGCGGACGGAGCTGAGACTTTGAGTCCGGATAACCCGCTAAATGCCTGTTTCAGAACCGTTTTCTCGCGGCTCTTCACAAACTGAATCAACGCTTCAGATGATGAGATTGGCGATGATCTCGTTTTCGGTGATGTCCTCATAGCCCATTCCGGCATCGTCGAAGCGGGTCGTCAGCGCATCGAAATTGGCGCGATCCCTGGTCTCGATGCCGATCAGGATCGAGCCGAAATTGCGGGCGGATTTCTTCAG